>NZ_MSHA01000050.1:0-209740 GCF_001940965.1 Bacteroides sp. Phil13
TTACTAAGTTCTCTTGGAACGGTAAATAAAAACAAATAGAGATACTATATAAGTCAAACCTAATAAATAGAAGAAACGCCTATGGAACAGAAGCTTACCTAATAGAAGAAATAATTCCGTTTATTTCTAATTCACTACCCTTACCCTAAATTTTGAGAAAATTATTTTGATTAACAACAAAATCATCAATCTTTTATGAATGAAGATCGCAAAAAACGAGGATTAACGCATAGCAAACTCCTCATGGCAGTAGCTATCGGTACGCTGTTTTTGAACAGTGGAAATGTACTAGCTACTCAGGTTGCCTCCGACAGCCCTTTGGAAGTGACAGAGCAACTACAAACTCAAACGATTAACGGCTTAGTTGTAGATGCCAACGGTGAACCGGTTATTGGAGCCAGTATTATAGAGAAAGGAACCACAAATGGTGGTATTACGGATATTAATGGTAAATTTACGCTGACTGTAAAGCCAGGAGCTACCTTAAAGATTTCATACATAGGCTACCAGACTCAAGAAGTGAAAGCTGCCCGGACTATGAAAATTATCCTGAAAGAAGATAGCGAATTGCTGCAAGAAGTAGTAGTGGTTGGTTACGGTACACAAAAGAAAGCTAACCTGACAGGAGCAGTGGCAACAGTCGATGTAAATAAGACATTAGACAGTCGTCCTATCGCTGATATTGGTCGTGGATTACAAGGTGCGGTAGCAGGAGTTAATATCACAATACCAACCGGTGAAGTAGGATCAGATCCTTTGATTAAAATTCGTGGTCAGGTTGGCTCTATTTCAGGAAACAATACACCACTCATCTTATTGGACAACGTGGAAATCCCAAGTATCCAGATGGTAAATCCTAATGATGTTCAATCTATTTCTGTTTTGAAAGATGCAGCTTCATCTTCTATCTATGGTTCTAAAGCTGCGTTTGGTGTAATCCTAATAACCACAAAATCAGGGGCACAAAGTGATAAATTTGAAATAAGTTATTCGAATAACTTTTCTTGGCAAGACCCTGCTAAGAAAATTGAGATTGGCGGTATAGAAGCATTACAATATACATTGGATGCACAAACAAACAGAAGAGAACCAATGCCAGCCGGCGGTTTCTGGCGTATTAGTCCTGAAAGCCTGGAAAAGGCCATTGAATGGCAAAACCTGTACGGTGGAAAAGTTAAATGGAATGATCCGGTAGTGTATGGCCGTGACTGGTTCTATGACGGAAAAGACAAATATGGATACAGACTTTATGACGGTGCTAAAGCCATGATTAAAAATTGGACACCGACAATGACTCATAACTTGTCTGTTAATGGTAAGAGTGGTAAGACCAGTTATAATATCGGATTAGGCTATCTGGATCAGAGCGGTATGTCAAAAACGGCTAAGAAAGATGACTTCAAACGATACAATGCTTCGGTTAGTGTTACTTCAGAAATCAATAAGTATATTACTGTAAGGGCAAGCTCAATCTATTCAGATCGTAACAAACGCTATCCGGGAATTGGAAATACAACTGCCGACCCATGGTTATATCTTTATCGTTGGAGTCCGCTAATGCCTATGGGAGTGACTGAAAATGGCAATCCGTTGAAGGAACCTACCTACGAAATGGCAGCTGCCAATACGGATAATCTGCAAAATAAATACTACAATATTAATTTAGGTTTCACACTGAATTTGACCAAAAATTGGGATGTCAAGTTTGACTATACATATGACAGACAAACTACTGAAACGAATTCATCCGTAATGCAATATGAGGCGGGTGAAATGTGGTATGCTCCCACTGCCTGGATGGAAAACGGCAGTCAAGTATTTGTTAACGAACAAGGAGAGAGAGTAGATACCGGTGGTATGCCTGCATATCGCTTCCCTGTGAACAAATACTATAACAGTTCCGGTCCAAGTGCCAGTCAGGTAGGCAATAATAGTAAGTCTATTGATAACAATACCTTCAACATTTATACTACTTATAACTTGTTGCTGGGTCCAGAAAAGCAACATGCATTCAAGTTCATGGCAGGTATGAACAGAGTTACCAACAAATGGAGTTCATATAAAGGTTGGAAAACAAATCTGATTGATTTGACAAATCCGCAATTCCCATTGGCATCCGGAGATCAATTTATTGAAGGAAACCGGAACTGGGAAGCACAGTTAGGCTTTTTTGGCCGTCTTAACTATTCTTTTGAAGATAGATATTTCGTTGAAGCAAATATACGTCGGGATGGTTCATCCAAGTTTCCAAAGCATCTGCGTTGGAAGTGGTTCCCTTCTTTCTCTGCCGGCTGGGTATTTACCAATGAAAAGTTTATGGCACCTATTAACAATATCTTAAGCTTCGGTAAATTCAGAGCTTCATGGGGTAGTATTGGTGACCAATCTGTTTCAAACACTCTGTATAAATCCATATTGTCAGATGGTCAATCATCATGGCTGGATGGAAGTGGAAATAAAACACCTATGTTCGGTACTCCATCATTGGTGGACAGCGATATTAGCTGGCAGCAAATCGAAACGCTGGACTTTGGTATCGATCTCAGATTCTTTAATAATAAGTTCGGAGTCACTTTCGACTGGTTCCAACGGGATACAAAGAACATGATTATCCCTGGTGAAAGCCTGCCGGTAACTCTTGGCGCAGCTGCTCCCAGTGGCAATTATGGTAGCCTGAGAACTAAGGGTTGGGAATTGTCAGCCGACTTCAACCATCGTTTTGCTAACGGATTGGGCATTAATGCAACAGCATCTATTTCAGACGCTTCTACTTTTATCACAAGAGGTGCCGACTACTTGACTCCGTGGGAAGATCGAAGTTTAGGAACTACCTACTCAACAGGTAGACGTTATGGTGATATCTATGGTTTTGTAACCGATAGATTATTCCAAAAAGAAGATTTTGTATATGGAGCAGACGGCCAGATTGAAAAGATTATCGTTATTTATAACGGAACAGCTCGTACCACCTATAAGCAATCTTCAGAGTATCCGGTTTATCAGGTGCATTATGAAGATGGAAATAAGCTAATATTCTCTCCTGGTGATACCAAATTTGTAGATCTGGACGGTGATGGTTACATCACTCCGGGAACCAGTACAAATGGTAATCCTGGCGACCAAACTGTTATCGGTAATACTACTCCGCGTTATGAATACAGTTTCAGATTGGGTGCTGACTATAAAGGTTTTGATTTTTCTATTTACTTCCAAGGTATTGGAAAACGCAAGATTTGGGGTAGCGGGCAATTAGCAATTCCCGGGTATAATGCTAAGGAAGGTGCACTGCCTAAAACTTTTACAACAGACTATTGGACAGAAGAACGCACCAACGCTTTCTATCCCAGAGCATGGGATTTAGGTGGCAGCAATACTGGATTTGCTATGCAGAAACAATCCCGCTATCTACTGGATATGTCTTATTTAAGAATCAAGAATATAACATTGGGATATACCGTTCCGACAAATATCTTATCTAAGATATACATCAGCAAAGCAAGAGTCTATATGTCATTGGAGAACTTCTTTACATTTGATAACCTGAGAGGATTACCTATTGATCCGGAAGCTATATCAGGATATTCAATGTTCTCCACCAACTATAACCTTGGACGTACAGGTACCGGTACACCGGTATTCAAAAGTTTATCATGTGGTGTTCAATTAACCTTCTAAAATAGAATCATTATGAAATTAAAAATATTTATAATTTTAGCCGGTGTCGTTTTATTGTTTACGAACTGTAATGATGTGCTCGACCGCCCGTCATTGACTACGGCTGAGGATGATGCATATTGGACCAATGAAGATAGAGTACGTCTATATGCTAATGCTTTTTACACAAACTTCTTTGTGGGGTATGGATTAAAGTATACAACGATTTATGCTCCTAACGCCAATTATACGTTTAATGACGATGCAGTGAGGATGTCCACTCAAACACAGTTTGGGCGTACAGTTCCTACATCTAAAGGAAGTACAAGTCTGGACATGATGTGGCAAAGTGAATTTACCGGTCCTACATGGAATTTTGCCTGGGTTAGAAAAGCAAATGTTATGATTGACCGCATCACTAATCTGATGCCTGAAATATTGACAGACGAACAATATAACCATTGGACAGGTGTTGGACGCTTCTTCAGAGCACTGGAATATGCTCGTCTGGTAAATGTTTTTGGCGATGTTCCTTATTACGACACAGAAGTTCAGAATACGGATAAGGATGGCTTATACAAAGACCGCACTCCGAGAAACGAGGTTATGGATGCAGTTTACAACGATTTTGAGTATGCATTACATAACGTTCGTTTGAATGATGGAGGTCAATATGTGAATCGTTACGTAGTAGCTGCCATGGTTTCAAGATGGGCTCTGTTTGAGGCAAGCTGGCAGAAATATTATTATAAAAATAACGAACGGGCTAAAAAGTTCTTCGATCAAGCTGTTGCTGCAGCAGAGATGGTTATGAACAGTGGCAAATATGGTATTGTTGAAGATTTCCGTAAATTATTCGGTTCTACTGACTTAACCAACAGCAAGGATTGCATTTTATACAGAAAATATGATGCTGGCCAAAACGTTACACATTCCATCGCATCGACTTGTAATATGAATGACCCTACTGATGTTGGTCCAAACTTGGATTTGATTAAAGCGTTCATCTGCACAGATGGTAAAGATTGGCAGACTTCTTCTTTGGAAAATGTAGATGATTTTACTCTTAGCAATCTGATTAAAACAAGAGATTCTCGTTTTGAAGCCAGCTTCTATACTAAACCCACTCCAAGATCCAAGAGTAGCTATTTATATGTAACAAAGTTTATCCCACGAAGTGGACTGAGTTATATTGAAAGTGGTGGTTCTCCGGCTGCAGAATTCCAGAGTGAGAAAAACGTGACTGGTTATCCGGTACTACGCTATGCTGAAGTCCTGTTAAACTGGATTGAAGCGAAAGCTGAACTTGCAACATTGGGTGGTACAGAGGTTTCTCAGTCTGATATAGATATATCTATCAATCTGATTCGCAAAAGACCGATAGCAGAAGAAGCCAAAGCTTTAGGAGTAACTATGACAGCTGAAATGAAATTGGATGCACTTCCACAAGATCCTCATAGAGATCCTACTGTACCAGCACTACTTTGGGAGATCAGACGGGAAAGAAGAATGGAATTTGCTTTTGAATTTTCACGTATCATTGACTTAAGGCGTTGGAAAAAGCTGGAATACATGGATACTGATAAGAATGAAGATTTGTTGATTGGTACCTGGGTTAATTTCAACAATGAAGTAAAAAGCGAGTTGAAGGATGAGAATAAAGGGAAACTCAGAGTAATGGCCAAAGACGGAAGCTTTACGGTATATGATGGAACCAATGCAGCTAAGATGAATGGTTTCTTCTATCCTACACAAAATCAAGGTAGGCTGCCATTCTTGAATGTTCCTAACGTTAATCCATATCTCTCTCCTATTGGTACGAATCAAATTTCGGACTATAAGAATAAGGGATATACTTTGACTCAGACTGAAGGTTGGCCAACGGGCATCAATTAACAATATGAATCTGTGAAATCATGGAAATTATTTTAAACTAAAACATGAGATTATGTATAAATTAATAAGAAATATAGGATTTCTGGCTGTATTGCTGGGACTTGGTCTGGTATCCTGCGATGAGGATTATCCGAAAAGCCATATAGCACCTTATGATACCGAACTTCTTTCTATCAAAATAACCAATGCAGGTGCAGATGGCAATACAGTGGTAGAAGGAACTATTGATGAAGACAATAAAATCATCAATTTCCCCCGTTTGGATATGACAACGAACTTCTCTGCTCTTAATCTGGACGCGAAGCTTTCTGATGGAGCTACTCTTCAAAATTCGGTATTAGATTTCTCCATGGATGAAGAAACTGCTTCTAAAACTTTGGTTCTTCGGATAGTAAATCAAAAGAGATACAAAGAATATTTTATAAGAGTCAGAAAAAGAATTCCGGTATACGGAGCTGATTTTGAAAAACCTACAGTATATGATTTCTCCGGAGACAATATCTATCCTGATTATGGAAGCCTATTAACAAGATGTGCTTCTTATGATGGTGAACATGTATTGATTGTCAGCAGAAAAACTGCTCCACATCTTCTTAAAGTGTCTGAACTGAAGAAAGGTGAAATTAAACCGATAATGTTGGATCTTACGGGCGTAACGGGTGGAACCTATTCTTATAATATGGGAGCATTGGCAAACGGACATGTATATATTGCATCCCTATCAGGTTCTCAAGCATCACCATTGAAGATTTATTATTGGGATACACCAACTTCTAAACCTGAAGTTATTGCCGATATCAAAGTATCGGACATTCCTGGAGCTGGAAACAGACATGGAGATAATATATCAGTCAATATTGATAAGAACGGTAATGGATTTATCTTCTTCGGAGATAATGCATCTACTAAATTTTTGAGATTGACCGTAAATAATCATAAGACAATAGGTGAACCGAAAGTACTGACTTCAAGCGCTGATGCGACTATGGTTACCAATGTGTATAGGATAGAAGATACAGACCAATATGTATGGTCAGGAGTAAGATTGCCTGTTACATTGGTTGATGAATCTCTTGGAAGTAAATATGCAATGAACAAATCGAACTTGGAAACAGAAGCGGTTGCTCCTAGGATATTTACCTTTAATGAGGAGCGTTATCTGATAGTTTGCAGTGCCGGACAAGGAAGTGCATCCAAAGCAACTCCTTCCTTGGTTGTTTACAATCTGACCAAGGGAAGTACAGTGGCTGAAGCAATGCAGAAGTTTGATGAAGGAGATAATCATAATCCTGATTATAAATTCATCTTGGGTGGAAGCGGTAATGGAGCAGCTCTTGCACAAACAGATTATCTTATAGAGAAAGATGAAAATGGAAAGGATGCTAAACTCTGCATTTTCGGCTCGCGTACAGATTCTGGATTTGTAATCTGTGAATTCCCTATCAAACAAGAGGAAGAAGATTAATAACTATCCTCGTTTTTTAATCAAATAAATTATAGTATTAACATAGGAGCCGTCTAATGAGTGAGAATTAGGCGGCTTCATTATTCTGAATTTAGGAATGAAATATTTGAAATATCTAACCTTGATTATTTTCATTGCATTTGTCGCATCTTGTAGTAAGGACAATGACGATGATATTATACCGCCACCGGAAGAAAATACACCTTCGACTTTGCCTCAAAAAGAGTTACGTGGAGTATGGGTAACTACAGCCTGGGGTATCGACTGGCCCATGGAGGAATACAATGCTACAGCTCAGAAACAAAAGTATATTGACTATCTGGACTTATTAGTCGAAAACAAAATGAATGCAATATTCTTCCAGATTCGGGGAATGGCAGATGCATTTTATGATTCGCAATATGAGTCTTGGAGTAAGTATATCACAGGAACTTCCGGAGTTAAGCCAAGTTATGACGTTCTGGGATTTCTTATTGAAGAAGCTCATAAACGAAATATCCAATTCCATGCCTGGTTGAATCCTTATCGTATTTCAACCCGGGCAAATAAGAACTCCTCATTTCCTCAGTTGGACCCAAAGATTCCTTCTGAACTGACTAAGGATTACGAAAAGATTCGGATTTACAATCCGGCTTTACCCGAGGTGCAAACCCGTATCACACAAATCGTCAAGGAAATTATTACTAAATATGATGTTGACGGTATCCACATGGATGATTATTTCTATCCTGCATTAGAAGCATCTGAGAGCATGAATGATAATGTGGAATATGAAAAATATGGTAAGGCACAATTTGATAATATTGCTGATTTCAGACGAAATAACGTAAATGTAGTAATCCAGAATATTCAAAAGACTATTATCGAGACTCGCCCTGATGTTATTTTCTCCATCAGTCCTGCTGCCAATATGGATAGTAACTATAATACTTTGTTTGCAGATGTGAAAAAGTGGTCGAAAGAAGGCTGGGTGGATGTTGTAATTCCACAATTGTATTTTGCTACGGGTACGGAAGAAAGTAGTTTTAACCAGAGACTAAATTTATGGTCACAATATATTTATGAGAATCATCTTTTAGTAGGATATGGAGTTTATAAATTTGGTGACCCGGCATATGGTAGTAAATTCCAGTCGTCCGAAGATCTGCAGAAACAGTTCGACTTTGCAAAAACAAAACCAAAAGTAAAAGGAAGTGTTTTGTATAGCGTTAAATATTTGGTAGAAAATAAAGTTAGGATTATGGATGTAATCAGGAATGTATATAAAACCCCTGTCTTACTCCCCTACTTAGGCAGAACCATAGCTGAAAAGCCAAACACTCCTACTAATGTCCGCGTAAGTGGAAGTAATTTATCATGGAGTGGAGTACAAGCTGCTTATTATGCAGTGTATAAAGATAATGGTATCAACCAAATAGCCAGTTTAATAGGGACCACTAAAGATACCACATTCAAACTGAATGAAAAAGGAACTTATTTCGTAACAGCACTCGATAAGAAAAATGCAGAAAGTGATTTATCGGAATCTGTAAACTATTAAAATAGGTTCATCCTGCAAAATACTCCTTGACAATCAGAACATAAGCAGATACTTTTTGACCTTGCACTAATTAAATAGCCATTAAATTAATGATTATTTAATTAGCACAAGGTCAAAAAATTAACAATCTTCTTTGTCCAATCTGCCAGATATAAAGGTATATTAATCAGCGTGCCATCTTGTTTTAGATTATTCAATGAATAGCGTAACTTACATGCCGGATGATAATTTGCATCATAAACAGACAAACTTTTACCTCCTAACCGAGTTTGAGCTTTTACTTCAACAGGGATAATTTCACTACCAGACTGAATGACAAAATCAACTTCAGCTTTCCCTATAGAAGTCCAATATCGTGGAAGAATATCATATTGAGGAACTAAACTCTGCAAAACATAATTTTCAGCAATAGCTCCTTTAAATTCCGTATATGCACCGTTACCCAAAAATATAATTTCAGATGGAAGCCCGGATAATTCACGCAACAGTCCGACATCGGATAGATAGACTTTGAATGCTGACAAATCATCATAGGCTTTCAAAGGAAGAAACGGTTTTGTTGTACAAAATACCCGGTAAATCAAACCGGCACTTTCCAACCAAAGCAAAGCGTCTTCATAATCACGGGCACGTGCACCGGGCTTAACCAATTTATATAGGAACTTTCTATTCTCTTTAGCCAACTGGCTGGGAATGGAATTCCAAATATGAGTAATACGGGGAATATCTTTATTTTCTGCATGTTTTGAAAAATCCAGAGTATAGGCATTCAGTATTGTTTGCTGTTCCTTTTTCACTTTTTCCATACCTTTATTTTCGAGGAAATAGTTTATTACGGCGGGCATTCCACCAATGACCAAGTATTGTTGATACAGTTCACTAAGCCTGTCAGTAACGAATTGTGGTAAAGGAGCGATTTCAGTAAGTTCTTCAATATAGCTATATAGTTTTTCATTGATCGTCTTCAAGAATTCCTTAAATGTAAGAGGATATAAATTCAAGAACTCAACTTTGCCTACCGGGAATGAATCTCCCTTCGACAAAGCTACACCTAACAAAGAGCCTGCCGCTACAACAGCATACTCAGACGCATCTTCGTAGAAATACTTCAATGCGTTCAGGGCAGGATTGCATTCTTGAATTTCATCGAAAATAAGTAAGGTTTCGCCCGGCAGAATAGGACTGTCAGTGAGCAATGACAATTGTGAGATAATTCGGGAGGGTTCTTTAGTTGTTTCAAATATCTCATGGATAGAATGATCCTTGTCAAAATTAAATTTGACCGTGTACTTAAACTCTGTTCTCCCAAAATATTCAAGAATCCAAGTTTTTCCGGTTTGACGTGCTCCTTTTAATATAAGGGGCTTTCTTTCAGAATTGCGTTTCCACGCTTTCAAATCTTCTATTATACTCCGATACAATTCCATAGCTACAGTCTTATGTTCCGATTATTGGCATTATCACACAAAACAGGTTCCTGTTTTTGGCAAAACTACCAATAATCGGAACATAAACAAATAATAATCGGATAATTATTCTCTCAACATATTCTATATGGCATTTTTTAACCTTATCAGCTATTACTATAGGTGATATTCAGGACCAACACGTTTTTTGCTCATCTTTATTACTACACATTTTCAGCAATGTTCTCTTGGAACTTATATGCTACGAAAAAGAATATAAGAGAGATGAAATATAAGTTAAACCTATAAATAGAAACAAGCCTATGGAGAAGAAATCTATCTAACCGAGAAAATAGCCCTAATTACTATTTTAAACGGACTATCCTTACCCTATTTTTTGAGAGAACTATTTTAATTAACAACAAAATCATCAATCATTTATGAATGAAGAACGCAAAAAAAGAGGATTAGCATATAGCAAGTTCCTCACAGCAGTAGCAATCAGTGCACTGTTTTTAGGTAGCGGTAATGCGATGGCTACCCAACCTGCAAGCGGCAGATCCTTGGGCACGACAGAACAATTACAAGCAATAACTGTTACCGGTTTGGTTATAGACACCAATGGAGAACCAGTCATTGGCGCCAGTGTAGTGGAAAAAGGAACGACAAATGGTATTATGACAGACATTGACGGTAAATTTACCTTGAATGTACAGACTAATGCAATATTGAAAATATCATTTGTAGGTTATCAACCTCAAGAAATAAAGGCTACCAAAATAATGAAAATTATATTGAAAGAGGATACAGAATTATTGGATGAAGTGGTGGTCGTAGGTTATGGCACGCAAAAAAAAGCTAATTTAACAGGTGCCGTATCAACAGTAGATGTTAGCAAATCTCTTGAAGCTCGTCCGCAATCAGACGTATCAAAAGCCTTACAGGGAGTTGTACCTGGTCTTTCCATCATCAATTCTTCGGGTGCAATAAATAAAGAGCCTACTATCACGATCCGTGGTACCGGTACTTTGAGCAATGAAGCCAAAAGTAATCCGTTGATTATAGTAGATGGTGTTCCGATGGATGATATTACTTATCTGAACACACAGGACATCGAGAACATTTCTGTACTGAAAGATGCTGCTTCCACGTCTATTTATGGTACGCGGGCTGCATTTGGTGTGTTACTTATCACCACCAAAGCTGCTAAAAAAACAGATAAGATTACGATTAACTACACCAACAACTTTGCATGGGAAACGCCGACTGTGATGCCTAACTATCCGGACGTTCCTACACAAATCAGAGCATTGGGGATAGCGAACAAACGTATCAATAAAGAAAATGAATTATTTGGTATGATGTTAAACGACATGCTTCCAAAGGCAGAAGCATGGAGAGACAAACATGGAGGTAAAAAAGCCGGATATCGAGAAATGATATTAGGCGAGGATTTTGATATGGATCCTAATACGGGAATTGGGCAATATTATGCAGATTGGGATGTTGTGGGTATTATGTATCGGAATTGGAAGCCTTCTCAAAGTCACAATATTTCGGTTCAAGGCACCAGCGGCAATACTTCCTATTACTTGTCTTTAGGCTATAATAAAAATGAAGGAATCATAAGATTCAATCCCGACAAGATGAATAAATGGACTGTAAACATGAGCGTTACTTCTGACATAACCAAATGGTTACAGATAGGGGGGCGTTTTAGCTACAGCGACAAAACATATAATACTCCGGCAACGCAACGTTCTACATATCAATACATGTGGCGTTGGGGCAGTTTCTTTGGCCCCTATGGAACCTACAATGGTATAGATATGCAGAATGATATTGCTTATCGTAAACAAGCCGGAGAAGATAAATATAACAATACGTACACCCGCTTAGGAGGTTTCTTGAAATTGAAAGTTATGAAGGGACTAACTGTGAATGCCGATTATACATTTAATGTTATGAATGGCTTCAACCGTACTTCCGCACTTCCTGTTACAGGTTATAACTCATGGGGTGGAGATATCCGCACTCCAATTGAGTTAGTTCCGGCTTCCAAATCGTATGTTTACCGTGATTCAGAACGTGACCAGTCTTATGCTTTAAATATTTATGCTAATTACGAATTTAACCTTGCCCGGAAGCATAACTTTAATGTAATGGTTGGTGGTAATGCCGAAGAGGGAGAGAATGAAAAATCCACGTCAAAACGTCTGGGATTGTTAGATTCCAATCTACCGGAATTTAATTTGGCAACCGGCGACCAAACAGTAGGTGGTTTCCACAACGAATGGGGAGCTTGCGGCTATTTTGCCCGTATCAATTATGACTATAAAGGCATTTGGCTTTTAGAATTGAACGGACGTTATGACGGTTCTTCTAAATTCCCCGAAGCAGACCGCTGGGCATTCTTTCCTTCCGGATCGGCTGGCTATCGCATCAGTGAAGAGTCTTTCTTCGCCCCCATCAAAAAAGTTGTTAGCAATGCAAAAATTCGTGGTTCATACGGTGATGTTGGCAATCAGGCTGTAGGTAGTAATATGTATATTTCCACATTGTCAAAGTCTGCAGTTGACAAGACACACTGGCTGGATAATAGTGGAGTGAAAGTTGTGACTTATGGTATGCCTTCTTTAGTTTCTTCTACGCTAAAATGGGAACGAATCCAAACACTGGACTTAGGGGTCGATTTGGGATTCTTGAATAATGACGTAAATGTATCATTCGACTGGTATCAACGTACTACGAAAGACATGTTGGCTCCGGGACAGACAATGCCTGAAGTGTTGGGAGCAAGTGCTCCGAAGATTAATGCCGGTACATTGCGCACTCGTGGTTGGGAATTGAGCATTGACTATCATCACAAATTCAATGAACTTTCTGTTTATGGTAATTTCAGTATCGGCGACTTCAAGACTATCATTACCGAGTGGGATAACGATACTCGTCTCTTAAACACAAATTTCAGCGGCAGAGTATATGGCGACATCTGGGGTTTTGAGACCGAACGGCTATATCAGAAGTCTGATTTTGAGTATGATGCTAATGACAAGTTAGTAAAAGTATATGTAGATCCCGATGGCAAAGTTGTCCCGAAAGGTACCGAAAAAGCAATTGAAGCTTATAAACTGAAGAATGGTGCCTACCAGCATAAACTGCAACAAAAAGGATTCTTGTATGAACCGGGAGACGTGAAATTCAAAGATTTGAATGGCGATGGTAAGATTGATGCAGGTGAGGGTACTCCTGAAGATCATGGCGACCTGAAAGTAATAGGTAATACCACTCCTCGTTATCAGTATAGCTTCCGTTTAGGTGGCGAGTGGAAAGGCTTTGACCTTGACATGTTTTTCCAAGGTATAGGCAAACGTTCTGTTTGGACTACCAGCTATTTCGTAATGCCGATGATGCGTGGTACAGATGCAATCTACACTAATCAGACGGATTACTGGACTGAAGATAATACGGATGCTTTCTTCCCAAGCCTCTATCCGGGGAATACCAGCCAGGGAACCATTTCATCCAGTATCATTCAAGGGGGTAATCACAACTTCTATCCCCAAAGCAGATACTTAGTAAATATGGCTTACCTGCGTTTCAAGAACTTGACCGTTGGTTATACATTGCCTCGTCAGTTGACCCGCAAGGCTTATCTGGATAAAGTACGCATTTATTTCAGTGCTAACAATCTTTGCGAACTAATAAATAAGAGCAATGCGCCGGTTGATCCGGAAATCAACGGTTCTGATACCGGTTCATTGACGGATGGTAAATGGGGTACCGCAGATCCTATGACACGTACCGTATCCTTTGGCGTGCAAGTAACTTTCTAAGCTCAGCTACTAACAATTAGAAAAAAGTAAGTATGAAAAAGATAAATATATTATGCCTGTTGTCGCTTCTGGTTTTTACAGGTTGCGATGATATTTTGGATAAAGGTCCACTGGATACTTTTACCAATACCAATTTTTGGAAAAATGAAGGGAATATCTCCGGTTATGCTAATGCTTTTTATGAGGACTTTACCGGCTATGGTAATGGTACCGGCTTTGGTGATTTCTATTATAAAACACTTTCAGACGATCAAGGAGCCAGTTCTTTTGCCCAATGGACTTATTTGACTGCTCCGGCAACTTCAGGAGGCTGGAAGGACTCTTATGTAGATATTCGCCGTGCTAATATCATGATAGAGAAAGTAGCGGAAACATCTATGAATGGGGAAGCTAAGAATCATTGGATAGGAGTTGGCCGCATGATGCGTGCATGGGATTATTACCACTTGGTACGTATGTATGGCGATGTCCCTTATACAGATAAAGCTCTGGATATTACAGATGAGGGTGTTTTGTATGGTCCACGCAATAACCGTGACGAAGTGATGGATAAAGTTCTGGAAGATTTGAATTTTGCTTGTGCCAATATAAGGGATGTATCGTCTAAAAATACTTGGAGCCGGAATTTAGCCTATGCCATCAAAGCGGAAATTTGTCTGTATGAAGGAACATTCCGCAAGTATCGCAAGGCGGAAGATTATCAAACAGCACCGGATATAGAAGGGGCAAAAAAATATCTGAAAGAAACAAAAACAGCTGCTGCTTATATTATGGGAAAAAATTACAAATTAGGTGATACCTATCAAGGTCAATATAATTCTACTAATTTGTTTAATAATCCGGAAATCATATTCTTTAAGCAATACAAGAAAGATATCTTCTCACATTCGTTGATTGACTATACTTGTAGTTCCACACCGCTTAATGGCATGTCGAAGAATGCATTTGAAGCTTATTTATTTACCGATGGCAAGCCGTTGGCATTGACTTCAGAGGACAAAAGTGATCTTCCTAAACTAATAAAAAAAGGGTCTGCAGGAAGCGTATTTTCTATCTCCCACCTATTAAAGGTACGTGATAAACGCTTGGAACAGACTATTGACTCTGCTGTGTTCTATGTAGGACGTGGTTTCACACGCTTCGATGTAGGAATGGCCATGTCTTCTTCTACTGGTTATGGAGTGAGCAAATATGATAATGAAGAAATTCCCGTAAATTATCGCAATCAGACGGGTTCCAACTACACCCACGGTCCGCTTTTCTGGTTAGCTGTCATATATCTGCAATATGCCGAAGCTGCTGCCGAGCTTGCGGATGCCGGAGGTGAGGCTATTACACAATCCGATTTAGATAAGACGATCAATTTATTAAGGGATCGTGTCGGCTTGCCGCATCTCAATCAAAATGTAGGATTTGATGACCCCGCCAATAATCATGGCGTGAGTTCATTAATCTGGGAAATTCGTCGCGAACGTCGCTGTGAACTCATGTTTGATAACTGGTTCCGTTATTGGGATTTAATTCGTTGGCATCAATTGGACAAACTGGATTCAAGCATAAACCCTGATATTCTTTTAGGAGCTAACCTTAGTGCTGACCCGGAAATTGCAAGTAATAAAGATGTGACATTAAAAGGGAATTATATGGATGCCTCACGTGGGCAGACACGCACATTTGATAAAAGACACTATTGGTATCCAGTACCAACAGGACAGATAACTCTTAATCCACAATTAACTCAAAACAGAGGTTGGGGAGACTAATTGAAAATATGAGAGATTAAACTAGAACTGACAGATAGAGTAATTTCCTAATCATCAAAAAAAATAGCGTCCATTCACTTTGTTTATTCTCAAGGTGAATGGACGCTTTATTTGTGTTATTGTTATTTCATCATATCTTCCAATGAAAGCCCTTTCTGAACTAAATTATATTGTGTAAACTCTTTGGGTAGATTAGCTATCTTCTCTGCCAAGACAGTATAATTTATTTTATTCGGATTACGCTTTACCTCAGCAACAACACCACTCTTCTCAAAATCATTCAGTGCAATCAGATCAATTTCATTTTCTCTTTTAGTATTCCAATAGTTACCCACTTGGGTAACATTCATGGTTTCTGCAACTCTTTCCCGAAAATACCTTTCCAACATCCATCCACTATATTGTACGTAATGGCTTTTGATATATTCGTTTAGCTGGCTGTATTTTTCCAGTTCGATGGCGGACTGATGAGGGTAAATAAAGCGAAACCAGAAATTAAGAAAGTTATCGGACATAAACCAGCGTAGATTTCTGGTTCCCGGTTTAGCTAAAAGAGGAAGCTGTCTTTGAATGAGTGAATAATCTTCGCTGAGATTTTTCAGATAAGGACCGCTATTTTTTCCAATGATACTGTCTATTTCACTCTGCCGTGTGTTTCCCGAAGCAATCAGTTGCAAAACAGAGAAATAGGTACTGTAATCGCGTCCGAACTCTTGTATTAGCATATCTTTACCTTCCGTCAAAAGTGGGGAATCGGGTTGAGTCAGGAAATCAATCATCGAATCTTTGGTGAAAGCACCAGCATCCATTAGCAAGCTTACGTATTTAGCCACTCCACCGGTCAATGTGTATAGGCACAACAAATCTTCCGGCGTAAATGTGGGGTTGTGTTCTTGCATAATTTCAATAAGCACGGAAGTTTTAAATGGCTTCAGTATGAACTTAGAAGTTAGGCGGCCGAACAATGGTTCTTTATGATCTTCAAAAATCTGCCTCATTAAAGAATAAATAGAACCACAAACGACAAAGTTTATTTTTGCTTGAGAAGAATATTGGTCCCAAATGTTCTGTATATCACTGAAAATTGACGGATTGACACGGTCAAAATCTTGGAATTCATCGATAATGAGAGTAAAATGTTCTCGTGAAGCATATTGCATTAAGAGTTCGAACAAATCAACGAAACGAGTAGGATTACCATAAATAGGGATAGATAGCTTATTCATTATTTCTTTTTTGAAAGCATCGCATAATAAAGCTTCATTGGTACGTGAAACAAATAAGTAAATATATCGTTTTCCCTCAAGAGCTTTCCGCAACAAAGTAGTCTTACCCACACGACGACGCCCCATAATAACAGTGAAACAGGCAGAAGAAAGCGATTTTTCTTCTGTCCGTTGGATCAACTTTATCTCTTCTTCGCGATTATAGAATCTCATAATCTATTAAAGTATTATTAATTAAACCTCCTCTAATTAAATAGCCATTAATTTAATATCCATTTAATTATCACAAAGATAAAAAGTAAGAGGCAATAAACAAATGTTTATTAGATAAATATTAACCAAAGGGAACCATATATCAACAAAATAAGCCACTCATTTATTTGCAAATTAATAATTATAATACTAAAAATAATAAAATAAGTGTTTTTGATATTAAAATAAAGTCTATCTTTGTTGCTACGAAAATCCTCCTTAACAATAATACTATTATGAAGAAACTTCTGCTACTGACTCTTTTATTGTGCAGTGCCTTCTTGTGTCAAGCGCAAAAAGATCGAATCATTTTGGGTGACGAACAGACTTCCGAGTATTTTCCCATCCTGAAAGATAAGAAAATCGCTATATTCTCCAATCATACAGGAATGATAGGAGACAAACATTTATTGGATGTCCTTTTAGAAAATAAGTTCAATGTAGTTGCCATTTTTTCACCGGAACATGGATTCCGTGGAAATGCAGATGCAGGAGAACACGTATCCAGTTCAGTAGACTCAAAAACGGGTGTACCTATCCTTTCACTTTATGAAGGTAAAGATAAGAAGCCAAGTAAGGCTTCAATGCAAAAGTTCGATATATTAATAATAGATATACAAGATGTAGGGCTACGCTTCTATACCTATTATATAACAATGTGCAGGCTAATGGATGTTTGTGCGGAATATAATAAGAAAGTCTTATTGTTAGACCGTCCCAATCCAAACGGACATTATGTAGACGGACCGATTCTGGATATGAAATATAAATCAGGTGTGGGATGGTTGCCGATTCCTATTGTACACGGAATGACATTAGGGGAACTTGCATTAATGGTAAATGGAGAAGGCTGGTTACCCGGTTCACGCAAATGTGATTTAGCTGTTATCAAGTGTAAGAACTATACACACCAGACAAGGTATCAGCTGCCAATTCCTCCATCTCCTAATCTGCCGAATATGAAGTCGATATATTTATATCCGTCTACTTGTTTCTTTGAAGCAACACCTGTCAGCTTAGGCAGAGGAACTTCGCTACCATTTCAGGTGTATGGACATCCCAATATGACCGGATATAATTATAGCTTCACTCCAAGAAGTATTCCCGGAGCAAAGAATCCGCCTCAGTTGAATAAACTATGCCATGGCGTAGATCTGAGCAATATGAGCGATGAGGAAATCTGGAAGCGAGGAGTAGATTTAACCTATGTCATTGACGCCTACCGTAACTTGAATCTGGATGACCATTTCTTCCGCCCGTTCTTTGAGTTGTTAGTGGGAAAAGATTATGTACGGAAAATGATTAAAGAAGGAAAAAGTGCTGATGACATTAAAGCCATGTGGAAAGGTGATGTTGAAAAGTTCAAGGCACAACGTAAACCATATTTGCTTTATGAAGAGTAAGTTTATTACCGATATAAATTGTCCAATCGTAAAATAATAGTATGAGCCCGATATCCGTTATTATCACCATTGCCGCTTATTTTGTGATACTGTTCACTATATCCTACATAGCCGGTAGAAAAGCCGACAATGAAGGTTTCTTCGTTGGTAACCGTAAATCGGCCTGGTATGTTGTGGCATTTGCCATGATTGGGTCCAGCATCTCCGGAGTGACGTATGTATCAGTGCCGGGCATGGTAGCTGCCAGTAGTTTTGGTTATCTGCAAATGGTATTGGGATTTGTTGCGGGACAACTAATCATTGCATTCGTATTGACGCCACTGTTCTATCGGATGAACTTGGTGTCCATCTATGAATATCTGGAGAATCGTTTTGGTATGTCTTCCTATCGGACAGGTGCATGGTTCTTCTTCATATCTAAGATGCTGGGAGCCGCAGTACGTTTGTTCCTCGTATGTTTGACACTGCAACTGCTGGTATTCGAACCGTTTGGATTACCTTTCATTTTGAATGTAGCTATTACCGTAGCATTAGTATGGCTCTATACGTTCCGGGGTGGAGTAAAATCCCTGATCTGGACAGATTCACTCAAAACATTCTGCCTGGTGGTATCGGTAGTTCTTTGCATCAGTTATATTGCTTCTGATCTCAACCTGTCGCTTAGCAGTATGATTAGCACCATTGCAGATAGTGACATGTCACGCATCTTCTTCTTTGACGATATAAACAGCAAGCAGTATTTCTTCAAACAATTCTTTGCCGGGGCATTCACAATGATTGCCATGACAGGACTGGATCAGGACATGATGCAACGTAACCTCAGCTGCAAGAACTTCAAAGATTCACAGAAAAATATGATTACGAGTGTTATATCACAGTTCTTCGTAATTCTGCTGTTCCTGATGCTGGGGGTATTGCTTTACATCTTTGCTGGTAACCAGGGTATTCAGGTGGAAAAGAGCGATGAACTCTTCCCGTTGATAGCCACCGGTAACTACTTCCCTGCAATTGTAGGTATCCTGTTTATCATCGGACTTATTTCTTCAGCTTATTCCGCTGCCGGCTCAGCACTGACAGCTTTAACAACTTCCTTTACAGTAGATATCCTCGGGACAAAAGGCAGGACGGAAGAAGAAATCGTAAAGATACGTAAGCGGGTACATATTGGTATGGCTGCAATTATGGGTATCACGATATTCGTATTCAACCTATTGAATAACACAAGTGTGATCGATGCCGTATATATACTGGCAAGTTACACATACGGTCCCATCCTCGGATTATTCGCATTCGGTATATTCATGAAACAGCAGGTTCGCGATAAATATATCCCATTGGTAGCCATCCTTTCCCCTATCCTTTGCTTCATCCTGCAAAAGAATTCGGAAGCCTGGTTCAATGGGTATCAGTTCAGCTACGAACTGTTGATATTCAACGCTCTGTTCACGTTTATCGGACTCTGTCTGTTGATCAGAAAAGATAAGAACTAATAATTAACTTAATACATCATCCATGAATGTAAGACTTCATTTTTTGTTCACTTTGCTCACCGCCTCCCTGATCCCCCAGACGGGAGGCGCGCAAGAGCTTTCGACGGATGTCCGCCAGAAAATCGGTAAGTTTCTGGACGCAACTGCACGGAAAGAGGTTTCCGTAGGACGCATCCGGATTGACTCTGTTTCCATTGAAGGAAATACGTTGCAATTGTTTGCTAACATGAACTGTGCATATATTCCTTTCCGGGAAGATAATGTGACAGAGATTTATCAAGGTGTGCAGGCACTGCTTCCGGCAGAGCTTTCAAAGTACAACCTGCAAATCCGCACGAATAAGCGTAGCATTGAAGAATTAATTCCCCAAGCACTACGCAGTAAAAAGGACAAAAGAGCCAAAACATTCAATCCTGCCGGAACAAAACCCTTAGTAACGGCCCTTTCTACCCCCTATACCCCTACAAATGGCTTAAAGAACCGTCACATTGCCTTGTGGCAGAGTCACGGCTTCTATTATGAGCCTAAACTGACACGTTGGGAATGGCAACGCGCCCGCATCTTCCAGACGGTGGAAGATTTATATACGCAAAGTTATGTACTGCCTTTCCTGGTTCCCATGTTGGAGAATGCAGGAGCTAATGTGCTGATACCCCGTGAACGGGATAGTCAAATAGCAGAAGTTGTTGTAGACAATGACGGTTGCCTTCACTCCCGTTCCGTTTATACAGAAAAGATAGGCGATAAGAACTGGATGCAAGGTACTGGTGAAGGTTTCGCCCATCTGCGCGATCAATATATCAATTTTGAGAACCCATTCCGTGAAGGAACTTTCCGCACAGTTGAGACGGTAAAAGGTAAGAAAGAGAAAGAAAGCACTGCCGAATGGATTCCTGAACTTCCGTCAACCGGACAGTACGCCGTTTATGTATCCTATAAATCATTGCCAAACAGTACGGATGATGCTCTTTACACTGTTTATCACAAAGGAGGAGTATCCCAATTCAAAGTGAACCAACAGATGGGTGGCGGCACCTGGATTTATCTGGGTACATTTGGTTTTGATGCCGGAAAAAGCGATGCCGGAAAAGTTGTTTTAAGCAATCGTTCTGATAAAGCCGGACGTATCGTTACCGCTGATGCCGTAAAAATCGGAGGTGGTATGGGAAATATAGCACGCCGTATCTCTGATGCAGGTGCCACAGAGAATATTAAAAGTTCGGACGGCAATGCTGCCATAGTGCATAAAGAAATGCCGAAGATAAATTACCCGTATGAGATAAGCGGTTATCCCCGTTTCTGCGAGGCAGCACGCTACTGGCTTCAATGGGCAGGTATTCCGGACAGTGTCTATTCCGACAGTCAAGGTAAGAATGACTATACAGACGATTACAAATGTCGTGGTATCTGGGTGAATTACCTTGCCGGTGGTTCTACGGTTAATCCGACAGAACAAGGACTGAATATCCCGGTAGATATGGCTTTCGCCTTCCATTCAGATGCAGGAACCACGCTAAACGATTCCATCATCGGAACACTGGGTATCTACTATACCAACGTTTACAATGAAGAATACGCCAACGGAGCATCCCGCTATCTGGCACACGACATGACAGACCTGATTCAGTCAAATATCGTACGGGATATCCGCAGCCTATACGAACCGGATTGGACACGCCGCGGTATGTGGAACCAATCCTACTACGAAGCACGTGTACCCCGTGTCCCCACTATGTTACTGGAATTACTTTCTCACCAGAACTTTGCAGACATGCGTTATGGTTTAGATCCACGTTTCCGTTTTACGGTAAGCCGTGCAATCTATAAAGGTATGCTGCAATTCATTTGCTCGCAATACCACATGGATTATATTGTTCAGCCGTTACCTGTCGACAATATGGCATTGAAAATGGCAGGCGAGAATGAAATAGAGTTGACCTGGCAACCCGTAGCCGACCCACTGGAGCCAACGGCAAATGCTGAAAAATATATAGTTTATACCCGCATCGGAGATGGCGATTTCGACAATGGTGTGTTGGTAGATAAGAATACCTATCGCACTGCCCTCCCTGCCGGCATGGTATGCAGCTATAAAGTAACTGCCGTCAACAAGGGCGGAGAAAGTTTCCCGTCCGAAATACTCTCTGCAGGACGTGCACTTAATAGTTATAAGCGATTAACGATGAGTGATAAGCAAACAAACGCTAATCACTCAGATATCGTACTGATAGTAAACGGCTTCGACCGCATCAGTGCTCCGGCAGATTTTGTTGCACCTGCTCCCGGTGATACTTTACTTGCCGGTTTCTTAGATGATCTAGACCACGGCGTACCTTATCTGAAAGATATCAGCTATATCGGTAAGATGAAAGAATACCGCCGTTCCATTCCATGGATGGACGACGATGCTTCCGGCTTCGGAGACAGCTATGGCAATTACGAAGATAAAGTAATCGCCGGAAACACATTCGATTATCCCGCTATTCATGGAGCCGCTATTTTGAAAGCCGGATATTCTTTCATATCTTGCAGCGATGAAAGTGTGGAAAATAAAACTATGAACCTGAACGACTATAAGTATGTAGACCTGATATTGGGTAAAGAATGTCAGACTAAAATGGGATGTGGCGGTGTGAAGCCATTAGAGTTCAAAACATTCAGCCAACCTATGCAGGAAGCTATCACCGCATATTGCGGACAAGGCGGAAACATCTTCGTTTCGGGTGCTTATGTTGGAACCGACCTTTGGGACAATCGCCTTGCCCCGGCTCAGGAATCCGATAAGAAATTTGCAACAGAAGTCCTGAAATATAAATGGCGCGTGGGGCAGGCAGCTACAGAGGGTAAGGTGAAATGTGTAGCTTCACCGTTCCCCGCCCTTTCAGGCAACTATACATACCATAATGAACTGAATGCAGACAGCTATGTGGTAGAATCACCGGATGCCATCGAACCGGCAACAAAAGATGCATACACCGTAATGCGTTATTCGGAAAACAACCTGAGTGCCGGAGTAGCTTACAAAGGCGACTACAAGACCTGCATACTGGGCTTCCCGTTCGAAGCATTGCGCACTGCCTCTGAAAGAGAAGCGTTAATGAATGCCATCCTGACATTCTTCAGTGAAAAAACTAATTCATGCAAGCAATAATATACTAAAATCAATCATCATCTATGAAGCGAAGACTTTTAATAATGTTCCTGTTGGGCTGCCTGCTACCGTTCGCGGTACAGGCACAACATGGCACATTCCGTTTTGCGCAAATAACGGACATCCATTTCAGCCCCAATAATTCCAACCCGACGGAAGACTTGCTACGTTCCGTCGCGCAAATAAATGCGACAGACAGTATTGACTTTGTTTTGGTTACGGGCGATATCACTGAAGAAGGCGACCGTGCCACTATGCTGAAAGTCAAAGAGACATTGGATTTACTGAAAGCAAAGTATTACGTGGTTCTCGGTAACCATGAAACCAAATGGAGCGACTCCGGTTGTACTGCCTTCGGTGAGATATTCGGCGGCGAACGCTTTGAATTCGAGCATAAAGGCATCCTGTTTCTGGGTTTCAACTCCGGCCCGTTGATGCGTATGGCTTACGGACATGTCGTTCCGCAGGACATCCGTTGGATGACGGAAGAAATGGATAAGTTTGGAAAAGACAAACCGGTTATACTCGTCACACACTATCCGTTACTGGACGGAGATGTGGATAACTGGTATGAAGTAACAGATGCAGTACGCCCCTATAACATTCGTCTGTTCATCGGCGGGCACTATCACCGTAACCGGGATTTGCGTTATGATGGCATTCCGGGTATTTTGATGCGCAGCAACCTGCGTGATAAAGATGGAAAACCGGGATATGGCATCTATGATATAACGAAAGATTCAATCCTCGTCTACACTCAACGCATCGGCGAATCGAAAAAACAATGGGCTGCTTTCTCGCTGGCTCAGCCCTATTATGATCGTAATGGAAAAGCAGAGAAATACCCCGATTTTTCAGTCAACACAGCATACCCGAATGTGAAAGAACAGTGGATAGTACAAACCGGTGCAGGCATCTATTGTTCACCTGCAGTAGAAAAAGAAAAAGTGTTCGTCGGAGACGATATGGGTTATCTGACTTGCTATGCCTTGAAGAATGGAAAGAAACTATGGAACTTCCAATCCGGCAAACGCATTGTAGGCACTCCGGCTGCGGCAGACGGTGTAGTCGTATTCGGTTCTGCCGACCGTAACATCTACGGTCTGAACAGCAAAGACGGAAAACTGCTGTGGACTGTAAAAGCAAAAAGCCCGGTACTGGGTGCGGTAACCATTGAAAATGGAATTGCCTACATTGGTGCCAGCGATTCTACTTTCCGTGCAATTGATATCCATACAGGTAAAGTAATCTGGGTATATACCGGTGTGAAAGGATACATTGAAACCAAACCACTGGTAACAGCCGACAAAGTGATCTTCGGTGCCTGGGACAATACCCTCTATGCATTGAATAAGGCAGACGGCAAGGAATTATGGAAGTGGACAGGCGGTTTAACGCGCATGCACTTCTCACCCGCAGCCGTATGGCCGGTAGCTGCAGAAGGCAAAGTATTTATCACCGACCCGCAACGTGCCATGACGGCTATCAATATAGAAAATGGAGAAACAATATGGCGCACTTTCCAGTCTATGGTACGTGAAACGATTGGTTTATCGGAAGACGGAACGCGCGTATTCAGCAAGACTATGAACGACAGTATTGTCTGCTATGCCACACAAGGAGATCAACCCCGTGAATTATGGGCAAGTAACGTCGGCTTCGGATACGAACATGCACCCTCTATGCAAGTGGAAAAGGGAGGTGTAATGTTCGGCAGTACCAAGGAAGGATTGATCTTTGCTTTGGAAGCCCAGACAGGTAAAGTCTTGTGGAAACATAAGATAGGTAACTCACTGATCAATACCGTAGTGCCGCTGAACGGGCAACAGGTATTGTTCACCGCCACCAGTGGCGAAGTAGGACTGCTACGAGTTAAAAATTAAAGAATTAATAATTAAAAGCAATATAGGACATTATGAATAAAATCAATTGCTTCGTTCCTTTCTCAGGAGCTGCACAAGCGGAAAAGACAGTAAAAGGCCTGCAAGAAACCGGCTTAGTGAATAACATCTATCTGCTCGCCCTACCGGACGTTACAGAAAACCTGCCCGGATGCAGTACTCTGCACATGCAATCCATCCAGTCCAGTACCACCATGAGGGATATTGCCGGACATAGCGATGCAGAATATACGCTGATCTATACAAAATATACAACGCTTGAACTGGGGTTATTCGCCCTGGAGCGTATGATACACATTGCTGAAGACAGTGGTGCAGGCATGGTATACGCTGACCGTTACCAAGTAAAGGAAGGCAAGCAAACCAATGCCCCGGTGATAGATTATCAATTCGGCTCATTGCGCGATGATTTCGACTTCGGTTCCGTACTGTTATTCCGTACGAATGCATTCAAGGAAGCCGCTGCCCGCATGAATGAAGACGAATATAAATTTGCCGGACTTTACGACCTTCGTCTGAAAGTAAGCCAGAAAGCAAGTCTGGTACACATCAACGAGTACCTGTACAGCGAAATCGAAGACGATACCCGCAAAAGCGGTGAGAAGATATTCGATTACGTGGATCCCAAAAACCGCGACCGTCAGATTGAAATGGAACAGGCTTGTACCGAGCATCTGAAAGAAATCGGCGGCTATCTGGCACCTGAATTCAAACAAATAGAATTCTCAGCAGGTAACTTTGAATATGAAGCTTCGGTTATCATCCCTGTACGCAATCGTATCCGTACCATCCGCGATGCCATTCATTCGGTATTGAAGCAGAAGACCGACTTTAAGTTCAACCTGATTATCATCGATAACCACTCTACGGACGGAACCACAGAAGCTATTGACGAATTCAAGAACGACGAACGCCTCATCCACATCATCCCCGAACGCAATGACCTGGGTATCGGCGGTTGCTGGAACATGGGGGTGCATCATCCCAAGTGCGGTAAGTTCGCCGTACAACTGGACAGCGACGATGTATACAAGGATGAAAACACACTGACTATCATGGTTCGCGCTTTCTATGAACAGAATTGCGCTATGGTGGTAGGTACTTATATGATGACGGACTTCAATATGAATATGATTGCTCCGGGTATTATCGACCACAAAGAATGGACACCCGAGAACGGACGCAACAACGCACTCCGCATCAACGGTCTGGGCGCTCCGCGTGCTTTCTATACTCCGGTACTGCGTGAAGTGAAAGTTCCGAACACCAGCTATGGTGAAGACTATGCACTGGGATTAAACTTCTCCCGCCAATACCAGATCGGTCGTGTATATGACGTAGTTTACATGTGCCGCCGCTGGGACGACAACTCGGATGCTTCACTGGATATCGTGAAAATGAATGGTCATAATCTGTATAAAGACCGCATCCGTACTTGGGAACTTCAGGCACGTGTAGCAATGAATAAGAAAGGATAACTATGAACCAAACCATAAACAATTTGTTCACCGAGCAACTAGTCTCCTGGGAAACGGCTCGTAACAACTACGCCGCCCTTTCGGGTGTGCAGGTGAAGGAGCTGGATGTAAACGGTATTCCGTATAAGGTACAGTTCAATCCTGCACGTATCGTTTCTTCGGGAGCTAAAGTAGATGCCCAGTCCATCAAGGAACGTAAATGTTTTCTCTGCCCGGCCAATTTACCGCCGGTGCAGAAAGGAATTCCGTTCGAAGGACATTATAATATCCTGGTCAATCCGTTCCCTATCTTTCCCCGCCACCTGACGATACCGGAAGTGGCACACGTGAACCAGCGCATAGCCGTCCGTTTCAAGGATATGCTGGCATTGGCACAGGCGTTGACGGATTACACAATATTCTATAATGGTCCCAAGTGTGGTGCCTCCGCCCCCGATCACGCTCACTTCCAGGCAGGCAACAAAGGTTTCATGCCTATTGAAAAGGACTGGCGCGAACAAGTAGCAGGCAAAGTGGCAGGTTACGGTGAAGCTACCCTCTGGTACTTGAATGACGCTCCCCGTGCAACATTGGTCATTGAAGCAGCCAATAAGAAACATGCTGCCGCCCTGTTCGATATCATTTATCATTCACTGGACATCAAACCGGGAGATGACGAACCGATGATGAATGTATTGGCATGGTACGAAGATGAGAAATGGATCGTATGCGTATTTCCACGTGAGAAGCACCGTCCGGCTTGCTATACAGCAGAAGGAGATGCCAATTTATTGAGCAGTCCTGCATCCGTAGACCTCGGCGGAGTGTTTATCACACCGGTCGAAAAAGACTTTCTCAAGATTACCGCCGAAGACATAGCCCAGATCCTGAGCGAAGTATCGCTTTCTGCCGAAGACTTCCATCAGGTACGTCAGCGCATTAAAGAGAAGATATAATAAAACGGAGTATCCTTATTCTCCTCCGGAGAGGGGAATTAAGATAGTAATTAATAAGATAATATGAAAGAACCCAAAGTACACGTAGGCATATTGTTCGAGCCGCAAATAGAGTTTATCCTGCTGAATCCGTACCGCATCAACGGTATGGAAATCAGTGGCAAGCAGGTTGTGACCTACAACGAAGGCAGGATACTGTGGAACGGACGCCTTTATGACGAGCTTCTATTTGAACCTGTAAACGAAGCTACCGACGCTTTCGAACTGCTTGATGTCACCATCGGCATCAACTTCCACTGGGAGCGTAAAGAAGACCAGCGCTTCCTGGGTTCTCTGAAGATTATTGTGGAGAACAAGAAGCTGACAGGCATCAACGTCATCCACGTAGAAGATTACCTGACCAGCGTAATCTCCAGTGAGATGAGCGCAACGGCTTCGTTAGAGTTGTTGAAGGCACATGCAGTGATTTCACGAAGCTGGCTCCTTGCAATTGACAATTCAATTGACAATTCCTTACGGCATGACAGCGCAGCACCCAATAACGCAGCCAATTGTCAATTGTCAACTGTCAATTGTCAATTGAAGTGGTATGAGCGCGACGCCCATACCCGTTTCGACGTCTGTGCAGACGACCATTGCCAGCGTTATCAAGGCATCACCCGCGCCTCCACCGAAATCGTAAAGCAAGCTATCGCTGCCACCCGCGGACAAGTATTGACGTCTGACGGTAAGATATGTGATGCCCGCTTCTCCAAATGCTGCGGCGGTGCATTCGAAGAATTCCAGTATTGCTGGGAAGATACACCCCATCCGTATCTCCGGAAACAACGCGACTTCCGCATCTTCAATCCCAAAACCTGCGACCTCAGCTTTGAAGCTACCCGACCCGGTGGAGGATTACCCGACCTGACGGATGAACAGGAAGCGGAAACGTGGATTCGTACCTCTCCACCGGCCTTCTGCAACACCACAAATAAGAGAATCCTTTCGCAGGTGCTGAACAATTACGACCAGGAAACCACCGACTTCTACCGCTGGAAAATGGAATACACCCAAGAAGAACTTTCTGCACTGATCCTGAAACGCTCCGGCATCGATTACGGGCAAATCATCGATCTTGTCCCTATCGCCCGTGGAACTTCAGGTCGCCTCTGGAAACTGAAAATCGTAGGAACCAAACGGACGCTCACCATCGGCAAAGAACTGGAGATACGCCGTACGCTGTCCACTTCCCATCTCTACAGTTCCGCATTCATAGTAGGTAAGGAAGACGTCTCTCCCGAAGGTATCCCCGGACGCTTCATCCTCACCGGAGCTGGTTGGGGACACGGCGTAGGCTTGTGCCAGATCGGCGCCGCCGTCATGGGCGAGGAAGGATATAAGTATGACGCAATACTGCTACACTATTACATAGGCGCAAGTATCGAGAAGCTATATGACTAATTCAACAAAACAATAAACAATATCATGAACAGTACAAAAAGAATATCACCGTGGGCATGGGTACCTACCTTATACTTTGCACAAGGCATCCCCTACTTCATAGTCAACAACATCTCGGTACTGATGTTTGCCAAGATGGGTGTTCCCAATGGAGAGATGGCTTTGTTTACGAGTTTGCTGTATCTACCCTGGACCATCAAGCCCTTCTGGAGCCCGTTCATCGACATCATCAAGACCAAACGATGGTGGATCATCTCTATGCAAATCCTGATGTCGATAGCATTCATCCTGTTGACACTGTCTATTCCGAAACCGGATGAAGCAGCGATAGCTGCCGGAACAACTCCCATCAGCATGTTCACCATCACACTGATTCTCTTCATCATTACAGCATTTGCTTCGGCTACACATGATATTGCCGCCGATGGCTTCTACATGCTGGCATTAAGACAGAGCGACCAGGCTGCATTTGTCGGTATCCGAAGCACCTTCTACCGCCTTGCATCCATCTTCGGACAAGGAGTACTCGTAGCCATAGCCGGTGCCATCGAGCTGAGGTACAAAGACATTCCACTGTCATGGACCATCACAATGCTGGTTACAGCCGTCATGTTCAGTTTGGTAACTTTCTATCACCTCTTTGCAATACCCAAGCCTACCTCTGACAAGTCTGTGCTGACACCGGGAACAGCCAGTGCAAAAGCCATATTCCAAGAGTTCGGGCGCACATTTGCCACTTACTTCACCAAACCCGGCGTATGGCTGGCCATCGCATTCATGCTGCTTTATCGCCTGCCCGAAGCATTCCTCATCAAGATGTGTATGCCTTTCCTGGTAGCTTCTAAAGAGGCAGGAGGTCTGGAACTTTCCACGGCAGAAGTAGGTATTGTGTATGGCACTATCGGAGTGATATTCCTCACCGTAGGCGGTATCCTGGGCGGATTGTTTGCATCGCGTATCGGACTGAAGAAATCCATTTGGTGGATGGCGGGATGCATGACACTCCCCTGTCTGACCTTCGTCTATCTCGCCATCGGCCAACCCGATAATCTGTTTGCCATCTCCACGGCCATTGCCATCGAGCAGTTCGGCTACGGATTCGGATTCACGGCCTATATGCTTTATATGATGTACTTCTCCGAAGGAGAGTTCAAGACGTCGCACTATGCCATCTGTACCGCCTTCATGGCACTGAGCATGATGATTCCGGGCATGTTTGCAGGTTACCTTCAGGAAGCAGTCGGCTATGTCAACTTCTTCTGGATCGTAATACTCTGCTGTGCCGCCACTATTGTGGTCACGGTGTTTGCCGACAGGAAGATTGACCCGACATACGGGAAGAAGTGATAAGTGATAAAGTGATAAAAAAGAACGATTCATTATGAAAAAGTATATTCTCCTCTGTGTCCTCTGCTTCCTCTGTGGTGCATCGCAGGCACAAAAGATTCGGATAAAGACAGGTATCGAAGTCCTGAAAGATCAGAACTTCAAGTGCTTGGAAGGCAAACGCGTAGGTCTGATTACCAACCCCACCGGAGTGGATAATCAGATGAAATCCACCATTGACATTCTGCATGAAGCACCGAACGTAAATCTGGTTGCCCTCTTCGGTCCGGAGCATGGGGTTCGTGGCGACGTACATGCCGGCGACCACGTGACAGACATCAAAGATGCCACCACCGGATTGCCCGTATATTCCCTTTACGGCAAAACCCGCAAGGCTACACCGGAGATGTTGAAAGACATTGACGTATTAGTCTACGATATCCAGGATATCGGTTGCCGCTCATTCACCTATATCAGTACAATGGGACTGGCTATGGAAGCAGCAGCCGAAAACGGTAAAGAATTTATCGTATTGGATCGCCCCAACCCGGTAGGCGGACTCAAGATAGAAGGCAATCTGGTAGAAGATGATTGCATTTCTTTTGTCAGTCAGTTCAAGATTCCGTACCTTTACGGGCTGACTTGCGGTGAGCTGGCATTGATGCTGAACGGAGAGAAGATGATGGCAGCACAATGCAACCTGCATGTTGTGAAAATGAAAGGTTGGAAACGCAAGATGGACTATGTACAGACGGGATTGCAATGGGTACCCTCTTCTCCGCATATTCCCCATCCGCACTCGGCTATATTCTATCCGGTAAGCGGTATTCTGGGTGAACTGGGATACATGTCTATCGGGGTAGGCTATACGATACCGTTCCAGATGTTCGCCGCACAGTGGGTAGAAGCAGAAAAACTGGCGGTAAACCTGAACGCATTGAACGTGCCGGGTGTTGTATTCAGGCCGATGTATCTGAAACCCTTCTACTCCGTGGGTAAGGGTGAATTGTTGCAAGGCGTACAAGTACACATCATGGACGTGCAGAAAGCCCCGCTGAGCGACATCCAATTCTTGGTGATGCAGGAAATCGCAGCGCTCTATCCTGACCGTGCCGTATTTGAGCATGCCGACAAGGGACGTTTCCGTATGTTCGACATGGTAAGCGGCTCGGAAGAGATACGCAAGCGGTTCTCACAGCGCAACCGATGGGAAGATGTTCGCGACTATTGGTATAAGGATGCTGAAGACTTCCGACGGTTGTCGAAGAAGTACTACCTGTACAAGTAGGGAACAATAAATGCTTCTTGCACCGAAAAGAACCATTAAGGAACCGAGATGTCATAAGAGGTGACGAGTGCTTGTCATCACAGGTAGGTGAAAGAAGAAAAGAATGATAAGGAAAAGAAAGGCGAAAACACTATGGTAAAAAGTAGCTACACTTCGTTTTTGCAGGAAATAAGGGGACTTATTCCGCAAGATAGGATATACACCGACGAACTGCGCCGGTTAGCATGGGGAACAGATGCGGGTTTCTACCGCCTCATCCCACAAATCGTGATTCGTTCCAACAGCGAAGAGGAGATCTCCGACCTGTTGAAACTTGCCGACCGTTACGGTCTGCCAGTAACGTTTCGTGCCGCAGGAACCAGCTTGTCGGGACAAGCCATTAGTGACTCTATCCTGATAGTAGCCGGAAAACATTGGGAGAAGTACAGCATTTCTCCCGATCATGAACAGATTACCTTGCAACCGGGCATCATCGGTCAGCGGGTTAACGAGATTCTCGCACCCTACGGACGTAAGTTTGCTCCGGACCCGGCAAGCGTGAAAAGTGCCATGGTAGGTGGCATTGTCATGAACAACGCCTCGGGTATGAATTGCGGTACACACGCCAATAGTGACAAGGTACTTCTCTCCGCCCGCATCGTATTGGCGGACGGCACCGTACTAGACACAGGGGACGACATTTCGCGTGCTTCCTTCGAAGCCACCCACCCCGATTTCCTTAACCGCATCTGCGAACTGCGCGATCGGATACGTGCCAACGAAGAACTCTCCGCACGCATCCGCTACAAATATTCCATCAAGAACGTAACCGGACTGAATCTCCTGCCATTCGTCCGCTTCGACGACCCGTTCGATATTATTGCCCACCTGATGGTAGGCTCGGAAGGCACGCTTGCGTTCCTTTCCCAAATTACCATGCGCACAGAGTACGACTATCCGTACAAGGCTAGCGCCATGCTCTATTTTACCAACATCAAGGATGCCTGCCGGGCGGTGGTGGCGATGAAAGAACTCTCAAATGACAATACTTCCGCATCAGAAGCAGACAGAAAGATAGTAAAAGGCGCCGAACTGCTGGACTATAAGAGCCTCTCTTCGGTAGAAGATCCTGTCTACTTAAAGTATAAGCAAGAAGTTGCCGATGCCTCCGGCCTCACAGCCGTGCTGACCGAAACCAAAGCCCGCACCCGCGAGGAACTGGAACAGAACATCTCAGTAATCGAGAAATGTCTGAAAACTTTCAGCACCTACATCCCCGTGCACTTCACCGACCGGCCGGAAGAATATTCCAAGTATTGGGCTATCCGCTCAGGCATATTCCCATCCGTAGGTGGTACACGCCAGCCGGGCACTACCTGCCTCATCGAGGACGTAGCCTTCCACATCGAAGACCTGCCCGAAGCCACTGCCGACCTGCAACAGCTCATCGCCCGCCACGGCTACGATGATGCCTGCATCTACGGTCATGCCCTGGAAGGCAACTACCATTTTATCCTGAACCAGTCCTTCAGTACCGACGCCGAAGTAAAGCGCTACGAGGACCTAATGAATGACGTAAAGACTCTGGTAGTCGATAAATACGACGGTTCGCTGAAAGCAGAACATGGCACCGGACGTAACATGGCCCCCTTCGTGAAATATGAATGGGGAGAGGCAGCTTTTGAAACCATGAAGGCAGTCAAGCAGTTGTTCGACCCGAAAGGGCTGCTCAATCCGGGCGTTATCTTCAATGATGACCCGCAATGCCACATCAAGAACTTCAAACCGTTGCCGTTGATTCCTATCGACGAAGCCAGTCCTGCCGAAAAAGTAAACAAGTGCATCGAATGTGGCTTCTGCGAAGTGAACTGCCTGTCGTGCGGCTTTACCCTTTCTTCGCGCCAGCGCATTGTATTGCAACGGGAAATATCACGTCTGAAACAAAGCGGCACAGCCCCGGAACGTCTGTCTCTACTCGAAAAACAATACCGCTACCCGGGCAATCAAACTTGCGCAGGAGACGGACTATGCTCCATGTCTTGCCCGATGAATATCAATACAGGCGACCTGACCCACATCATCCGCCAGGAAATACTGCCGAAAGGTAGCCTCGGATATAAAGCAGGAGATTTCGTAGCCAATCACTTCGCCGGTGTTAAGAGTAGTCTACGCCCCGTTTTATCATTAGCCAATTTCGGACACTCCGTATTAGGAACCAAAGCCATGAGCAGCATTACGAAAGGGATGCACAATGTATTGGGCGTACCTTTGTGGACGCCTGCCATGCCGAAAGCTTATTCAATTGACAAGTCACAATTGTCAACAGTCAATTGTCAATTAAACAAAGTAGTTTATTTCCCCAGCTGCATCAACCAAACCATGGGCCTCCCGAAAAAATCCCCCGTGGAGCAACCTTTGGTAAACAAGATGATCTCCCTCCTACAAAAAGGCGGTTACGAAGTCATCTTCCCCAAGGACATGGACAAGCTCTGCTGCGGCACCATTTGGGAAAGTAAAGGTATGCTCGACATTGCTGACCGCAAAGCTGCCGAACTCGAAGCCGCCCTTTGGGAAGCCAGCGAGCAAGGCAAATACCCAGTTCTCTGCGATCAGAGCCCCTGCCTGCACCGCATGCGCGAAACCATTCAAAAGATGAAACTCTACGAACCTGCAGAATTCATCTACACTTTCCTGCGAGACAAACTGGTCTTCACGCAGACCGACCGCCCCGTAGCTGTACACATCACCTGCTCCATGCGTAAAATGGGTCTGGCAGATACAATTATCTCCCTGGCAAAACTCTGTTCTACGCATGTCTTCGTACCCGAAGAAGTAGGCTGCTGTGGTTTTGCCGGCGACCGTGGATTCACCTATCCTGAACTGAATTCCTATGCCCTGCGCAAACTCCGTCCGCAGATAGAAGCATCGGGTATCACTATCGGCTACTCCAACAGTCGTACTTGCGAAATAGGACTGACTACCAACTCAGGTATCCCCTACGTCTCTATCGCCTATCTTGTAGACCAATGCACGAAGAGCGTGAAAGCTGAAGCAACTGATAACTTATAACTAATAACTTAACACACTTATTACAATGAACAGTCAGACCAAGACAAACAAGCGCATTCTTGCCCTCGACATCCTTCGCGGTGTCACCATTGCGGGCATGATTATGGTGAACAACCCCGGCACTTGGGGACATATATATGCCCCCCTGCGCCACGCTGAGTGGAATGGCCTCACCCCCACCGATCTCGTCTTCCCTTTCTTCATGTTCATCATGGGTATCTCTACCTATATCTCCCTGAAGAAGTACAATTTCGAGTTCAGCCATGCAGCCGCCATGAAGATATTGAAGCGTACCATTATCATCTTCCTGATCGGACTTGCCATCGGCTGGTTCTCCAGATTCTGTTACTACTGGGCAGGTTCCCATGAAGGGCTCAGCTTCGGCGAACAACTCTGGGCATCCGTCTGGACCTTCGACCGCATCCGTATCCTGGGTGTCATGCAGCGTCTGGCCCTTTGCTACGGTGCTACCGCTATCATTGCGCTGACTATGAAACACCGTCATATCCCTTACCTCATTGCCACATTGCTGGTAGGCTACTTCATCCTGCTGATGTGTGGCAACGGATTTGCTTACAATGAAACCAATATCCTCTCCATAGTGGACCGTGCCATCCTCACCCCCGCACACATGTACAAGGACAACGGCATTGATCCCGAAGGTCTTTTAAGTACCATCCCCTCCATTGCCCATGTATTGCTGGGCTTCTGCGTGGGTCGCATGATGCTGGACAGCAATAAATCCGAGAGCCGCGAAGCGTTACTGAATTCTCACCTGATCAAATTATTCCTGGTTGGCGCCATCCTTACTTTTGCAGGCTTCCTGCTGAGCTACGGGTGTCCTATCAACAAGAAAATCTGGTCTCCTACTTTCGTCCTCACCACTTGCGGATTGGCCTCTACTTTCCTTGCATTGCTCATCTGGATCATCGACGTGAAAGGATACAAGAAATGGTGTACTTTCTTCGAAGCTTTCGGTGTCAACCCCCTGTTCATGTACGTTCTGGGTGGAGTGCTCGGCATCCTGTTCGGCAGCATCAGCTTCCCCTGGGGCGATGGCAGCATCAGCATACACGGATTCTTATACAAGATTGTTCTCATGCCGATATTCGGTGAGACAGGCGGTTCACTGGCCTATGCATTGCTCTTTGTAGCCATCAACTGGTGCATCGGCTATCAATTGTATAAACGGAAGATATATATCAAGATATAGTAGCAAGCAGATAAATCGGCAAAAGACTATAACACCGATGAAATATAAACGATGAATAATTAAAATTAAACGATATGATATTAATAGCAGACAGTGGCTCTACAAAAACCGATTGGTGCGTTGTAGAGAAAGGTAAACTCATCCAGCAAGTTTCTACGAAAGGTACCAACCCTTTCTTTCAGTCGGAAGAGGAGATCAGTAATGAAATTGCGACAGCGCTGCTGCCCCAGTTAACGACCAATGCCTTCGACGCTGTGTACTTTTACGGTGCCGGCTGTGGCTTCCCCGACAAAATTGCCATGGTACACCGTGCCATTATCCGGCATCTCCAGGTTTCGGGCGACGAAGTGGAAGTAAATACGGACATGCTTGCCGCCGCCCGCGGACTTTGCGGACACGAACCGGGCATAGCCTGCATCATGGGCACAGGTTCCAACTCGTGTTATTACGACGGCAAACACATTGGTGCCAACGTCTCCCCCCTGGGTTTCATCCTTGGCGACGAAGGTAGCGGTGCTTGCCTGGGCAAATTGCTGGTAGGCGATATTCTGAAAAATCAAATGACTCCGGAACTGAAAGAGAAGTTCCTCAAGCAGTTCAATCTAGAACCGGCAGACATCATCGACCGTGTATACCGTAAACCGTTCCCGAACCGTTTCCTGGCAAGCCTGTCTCCATTCCTCGCTCAGAATCTGGACGAGCCTTGTGTGCGCACGCTAGTATTGAACAGTTTCAAGGCTTTCCTGAAAAGGAACGTCATGCAATACGATTATCTGCATAACAAGGTACATTTCATCGGTTCCGTAGCATTCCATTATAAGGAAGTACTTGCCGAAGCTGCACAGGAAATGGGCGTTCAAATAGGCACCATTCTCCAAAGCCCTATGGAAGGCCTGATTAGCTACCATAGCACAATTGACAATTAAAAATTAAAAATTAAATCATCATCATGGCATTCGTAAAGATATCAGAGCAACCTTCGCTCTACAACGACTTAGAAAAGAAATCTGTCCGCGAAATATTGGAGGACATCAATACAGAAGACCAGAAAGTGGCATTGGCTGTTCAGAAAGCCATCCCACAGATTGAGAAACTGGTGACACAAATCGTTCCACGCATGAAGCAAGGCGGACGCATCTTTTATATGGGAGCAGGTACCAGCGGTCGCCTGGGTGTGCTGGATGCCTCGGAAATTCCTCCAACATTCGGTATGCCTCCTACGCTCGTCATCGGACTGATAGCAGGTGGTGATACAGCCCTGCGCAATCCGGTAGAAAATGCGGAGGACGATATGCGTCGCGGTTGGGAAGAGTTGGTTGAACGTAACATAACGGATAAAGATACCGTCATCGGCATTGCTGCTTCCGGCACGACTCCTTACGTTATCGGTGCCATGCAGAAAGCACGCGAGCACGGCATCCTTACAGGCTGCATCACCAGCAACCCCGACTCTCCGATGGCAGCAGAAGCAGATGTTCCCATCGAAATGATTGTAGGACCGGAGTATGTAACAGGCAGCTCACGCATGAAATCGGGTACGGGGCAGAAGATGATACTGAACATGATTACTACTTCTGTCATGATACAACTGGGCCGCGTAAAAGGTAATAAGATGGTGAACATGCAGCTGAGTAACCAGAAATTGGTAGACCGTGGTACCCGCATGATTGTAGAAGAACTGGGATTGGACTATGGAAAGGCAAAGGCCCTGTTGCTAATGCATGGTTCAGTGAAAAAGGCAGTGGATGCTTATAGGGGGGTAACATTATGAAACTCCTCCCTTCCCTTTTCTTTTTTGTATTGCTTGCCCTGCAAGCCAATGCACAATCCTTGCAACGTGTTGCCCCCGAACAAGTAGGCATGGATTCCCGTCATTTGCTATACGCTGACGAAGCGATAGAAACCGCCATCGCCAATAAAGACATTCCCGGTGCCGTGCTCGCTGTAGTACGCAACGGGAAGATGGCTTACCTCAAAGCATACGGCAACAAGTGTGTGTACCCTAACACCGAGCCTATGACCGTAAACACTATTTTCGATATGGCCTCATGCAGCAAACCCATGTCCACTGCCATCTGTACCCATATCCTGGCAGAACGTGGCAAACTCCGCCTCCTGGACCCCGTCAGCCTCTACATCCCTGAATTTAAGTCCTGGGTGAGCGAAGACGGAAAAGATAAGAAAATCATCCGCATCGCCGACCTGCTAACGCACACTTCCGGTCTCCCCCCTTATGCCCCAACCAGTGAAATGGAGAAACAATATGGCTCTCCCAGCCCCGACGGAATGATAGAGTACATAGCCAACTGCCGCCGCGACTTCAAGCCGCAGACCGATTTCCAATACAGTTGCCTTAACTACATCACCCTGCAACGCATCATCGAAACCGTCAGCGGACAATCTTTACGTGACTTCGCTCGCGAAAATCTTTTTGATGTATTAGGCATGGCCCATACCGACTATCTCCCCTGCAAGCGCGACAAGGATGGAAAATGGATAAACAGCGCCCTCCCCCACTGGGCAAAAACCGATCTCCACAGCACCGCCAATTGTCAACTGTCAACTGTCAATTGTCAATTGAAAAACGTCGCTCCTACCGAAAAGCAACCCGACGGCAGCGTCCTCTGCGGACAAGTACACGACCCACTCGCCCGCGTCATGAATGGCGGTATTTCCGGCAATGCAGGTGTATTTTCTTGCGCCGAAGACATAGCTGTCCTCTGCGCCGCCCTGCAAAACGGCGGAGAATGGAACGGACACCGCATCCTCAGCCCATTAGGAGTAAAAGCTATGCGTACCGTCCCTCGTGCCACCGCTACATTAGGACGCACTTTAGGATGGGATAACTTCACCGCCTACGCTTCCAATAACGGAGATTATTTTGGTCCGAATACCTACGGGCACACCGGATACACCGGTACTTCCATCATCATAGATCCGGACAACGACACTTCCGTCATCCTGCTTGTCAATGCCGTGCATCCCGAAGACGGTCACAGCATGGTTCGTCTGCGCTCTCTGGTAGCCAATGTTGTTGCAGCTTCTATCTATCCCACCCCACGTATTTATACGGACCATTACTATAAGCGCTTCCTGCAATTCATGGATGAACCTGCCATTACTTCCAAAGACATCGTCATGGTGGGCAACAGCCTTACAGAAGGTGGCGGTGACTGGAACGCCCGCCTCAACAAGAAAAACATCCGTAACCGTGGTATCATCGGTGATGAAGTTATGGGTATTTACGACCGACTGCACCAGGTACTTCCGGGACACCCTAAGAAATTATTCCTCCTTGCCGGTGTCAACGACATCTCACACGACCTCACTGTGGACAGCATCGTCAGTATGATACGCATGACCGTAGAGCGCATTCAGCGTGAATCTCCCGATACGAGACTCTACCTGCAAAGTCTCCTGCCTTTCGATGAGAGCTTCGGACGTTACAAAAAGCTAACCGGAAAAACCGACATGGTTCCCGAAATCAATGCACAACTGGAAATTTTAGCTAAAGATCACAAGATTACATTCATCAACCTCTTCCCGTTATTTACAGAGAAAGGCACGAATGTACTGCGCAAAGAGCTGACCAGCGATGGCTTGCACCTGAATGAAGAAGGATATAAAATTTGGGTGAAAGCGTTGAAAAAGAGAATGTAATGAGTGATTAGCGGTGAGTGATTAGTGGGTTGCACCGTTATTCCGCATAAGCCTTATTGCTAAACATTAATCACTCCCAACAATTCTCTCGTCTTATCCGCCAGGAACAAAGGTATATTCAGCAAATTCCCATCCTGCTTCAGATTCAACATTGAATACCGAATCCGACAAGCAGGTTGAAAGAGTTTCTCATACTGAATCAGACTTTTGCCCTGTATATTTTGATCTGCCTTTACCTCTATCGGATAGATCTGATTGATATACTGAAGCAGAAAATCCACCTCTGCCTTATTGCCTGAAGTCCAATAACGGAAAGGCATTTGAAACTGTGCCGTAAGACTTTGCAATATATAGTTTTCAGCCAGCGCTCCTTTATATTCTGTATAGGCAGGAGTAGGCAGCAATAGTATACTGGCATCCAATTCAGACAGCTTCCTCAACAACCCCAAATCCAATGTATAAAGTTTAAATGTGCCCAAATCATCATAAGCTTTCAATGGCAACTTAGGAGCCTTGCTAAGTAACACTTTATTAACAAGCCCTGCCTGCTCTAACCACAAAATTGCATCTTCATATTCCCTGGCACGTGCTCCCGGACGAACCAACTGATAAACAAACTTACGATTCTCTTTCGCCAACTGCGAAGGCAACGAATTCCAAACATAATTGATACGAGGAGCCAAAGTCGGAGTAGTATGTTTCACGAAATCCAGAGCATAATCATTCAGTATATCTTGAAGTGCAGAGTCCACTCTCTCCATATCATTAAAATCAACCATCAACGTGGCCGGTTCAGGCATACCACCACAAATGGAATAAGCAGTAAAAGACTCCCGCAACTTATCAAAAAAGATCTGTGGCAGTGGCTCTACCTTATCAATAGAATGCATATACTCATGCATAACCGGGTCTTTTGTCCTCAGGAACTCCGTAAAAGTGAGTGGATACATATAAAGATGATTCACTTTCCCCACCGGAAATGATTTACCCACATGATTCAGATAGATACCTAACAAAGAGCCCGCACACGCCACAGCATACTCTGGAGCTTCCTCACAGAAGTATTTCAATGCATTCAACGCCTCGTTGCACTCTTGAATTTCATCCAGAATCAATAAGGTTGTTTGAGGTTCTATCTTCTTTCCATGCAAAAAAGATAAGTGTTGAATAATTCGTTGAGGGTCTTTCGTTGTTCTGAAGACATCGCAAAGACCACTTTCATCCTTATCTAAACTGAAATAAGCAACATCGTCAAAATACTCCCTGCCAAAGTACTTCAAAATCCACGTCTTACCTACCTGTCGTGCACCATGAACTACAAGCGGCTTTCTGTTAGTATCCGTTTTCCATGCTGCCAATTGCGAGATAATGTCTCTTTCAAACATAGCAAATCACATTTTTGATATCACAAAAGTGTATGTTTACACATTTTTGATATGAGTTTCGTGCAAATATACACATTTTCGGCAAAAGACCCTGCAATAGTAAAATATAAAACAAACGAAGGAGGCCTATCTAATCACAAGAAATAGATAGGCCTCCTGTATTTTTTAAAGAAGAAGTTAGTTTACTGAACCACCTCTGTCATTATTACATCAAAAGCTAATACTGAATAACCGGGAATCGATCCACTACCATCAGTTCCATACGCAGAACCCCATGGAACATAAACCATCCAGCGTTCTCCAACGCGCATATATTGCAGGAAAGTTCTCCACCCACTTGTCAGTGAAGAAGAGTTGATAGTAAACATAACAGTCCAGTCGAAATCTGTCGGCTCATTCTTTGGAGGATTAGGGATAGCCTGATCTATTGCACTATATCCCGTAAAACTTCCATCAAACTTAGTACCAGTAATCAGTGTACCATAATAATAAACATAAGCCGCCTCTGTAGCCATCGGACGTTGTCCATCCAGATTCTTCACAAGCTTTTTACAATATATATATTCCGGAGTCTGAAGAGTGCTGACAAATTCATTCTTAACATAGAATATTTCGCCTACCTCTACTTTATCCAACTTTTCCAAGTCCATAGGAACATAATTATCTCCCGCAACTACCTTGATAGAATCCAGAAACGCTTGGTTACGCTCCTGCCAGTTCGCATATTTCCCTTCCTCTTCCACTTCTTCGCAAGAGACAAACGCACCTGCCAAAATCAGCAGGAAAGGTAAAAATACTAAGAGTTTTTTATTCATTCAATTATTTTTTATTCTGTATTCTAACTTTCGAATTCCGGTACTTATTGCAACCCTTTCAGCAATGAAGTGATGCTGACACGGTCTGCAATGATGTTATTCAGTTCAGCAATAGCCACGCGTTCCTGTTGCATCGTGTCACGATTACGCAGTGTCACGCAGTTATCTTCCAGAGTTTGGTGGTCAACAGTCACACAGTACGGAGTACCGATGGCATCCTGACGACGGTAACGTTTACCGATACTATCTTTTTCATCATACTGGCAGTGGAAGTGGAACTTCAATGAGTCGATGATCTCACGAGCCTTTTCAGGCAGACCGTCTTTCTTCACCAACGGCATTACGGCCAACTTCACAGGAGCCAGTGCGGCAGGCAATCTCAGCACTACGCGGCTTTCTCCACTTTCCAGTTGTTCTTCGCAATAAGAAGCAGACATGATGCTGAGGAACATACGGTCCACACCGATAGAAGTCTCGATAACATACGGAGTATAACTTTCATTTGTCTCAGGATCGAAGTACTTAATATTCTTACCTGAGAACTTCTCATGCTGAGACAAGTCAAAATTCGTACGGCTATGGATACCTTCCACTTCCTTGAAACCAAACGGCATCAGGAACTCGATATCTGTAGCAGCATTCGCATAGTGAGCCAACTTATCATGATCGTGGTAACGATAGTGGTCATCACCGAATCCCAATGCCTTATGCCATTTCAGGCGAATTTCCTTCCACTTCTTAAACCAGTCCAATTCAGTGCCCGGCTTCACGAAGAACTGCATTTCCATCTGTTCGAACTCACGCATACGGAAAATGAACTGACGGGCAACAATCTCGTTACGGAATGCCTTACCAATCTGTGCAATACCAAAAGGTATCTTCATACGGCCGGTCTTCTGTACATTCAGGTAGTTCACAAAGATACCCTGAGCTGTTTCAGGACGCAGGTAAATCTTCATGGCACCATCCGAAGTAGAACCCATCTCTGTAGAGAACATCAGGTTGAACTGACGAACTTCCGTCCAGTTCTTTGTACCGCTGATAGGGCAAACGATTTCTTCATCCACGATAATCTGGCGAAGCTCGTCAAGGTTATTATCATTCAGAGCCTTTGCAAAACGTTCGTGCAATGCGTCACGTTTAGCCTGGTGTTCCAGTACGCGACCGTTTGTGCTACGGAACTGTGCTTCATCAAAAGACTCTCCGAAACGCTTGGCAGCTTTGGCAACTTCTTTATTGATCTTATCGTCGTACTTTGCAAGTTGGTCTTCAATCAATACATCGGCACGATAACGCTTCTTGGAATCACGGTTGTCAATCAAAGGGTCATTGAATGCGTCTACGTGTCCGGAAGCCTTCCAGATGGTGGGGTGCATAAAGATAGCGGAGTCGATGCCGACAATATTTTCGTGCAGCAACACCATGCTCTGCCACCAGTATTGTTTAATGTTGTTTTTCAGTTCCACACCCATCTGACCGTAGTCATACACTGCTCCCAATCCATCGTAGATGTCGCTGGAGGGGAATACGAAACCGTATTCCTTACAGTGTGATACGAGTTTCTTAAAAACGTCTTCTTGTGCCATTTTTTTGTTATATCTATTAATTTTAATCCTGTTCTTTATTAAAAAGCGCCACAAAGATAGGGATTTATATCATAAGTCGGGCAGGTGGGGTATTAATTTATCTTATCGTAACAAACTCTCACTTTGCACTTCCGGCCCAATCTGTCCATCAAACAAATTGAGGATACGATGGATATATGAGGCCAAAATCCGTCTCATGGAATGATTCTTACCGTCCCACGAAGCAAGGTTGTCCCATCTCACGAGGCGGATTTCGTCGCATCACGAAACGAATTTCGTCATCTCGCGAGACAGTCTTACCCGAAGTTGGAGAAGAATCCATTGCCTCGTGAGATTGTTCCAGACAGCATTGCCCACCGAGTGGAGAAGTGCTTCGTCGGCGATAAGGCAGCTCATAGGACGGCTGCCTGAGACAGATGGCAGGAAAGAAATTACTGCCGGAAAAGGGAAAAATGACAGTATTGGCAGCAACATAGATATCACTGTGATTAACAGTAACAGCAACAGCAGATATTTCTTTTTCTTTTGCTGCTGTTGTTATTATATCTCTTATATTCTCTTTATGCTGTATGGAATTATCCGATAAAAAGCTGTTATTCTGACTATTGCAATTTATTTCAGATTCATTTTCATCGCGATTTTTATCCATTGCCTGCCTGTTTTTCGTCGAAATTCCGTCATTTTTGCCCGATTTTACATCATTGTCCGGGTACTTTTTGCCATTTTGCCCACTGTTTTTCGCAGTTTTTTTTGTCGGTTTCACCTCCACATCCTCTTCTTTTTTTTGCGGCCCTTCAACGTATTTCGTATTTAGCTGCACGGGTGAAAAATGATCGCCGACAATAGTGAACAACTGGAAATCCATAACGATCTTCATCATATAAGGATAAGTGAAATTACGGGTGGCAAAAGGTTTCAGGTATTTCATGTCCGCTTCCATATCGGGCAGAAAGCTCAGTTTCTCCAAAATATACCAATAAGTACCATAGGCCTTACCGCCCTCACGGGAAATCATATTCTGAATACGGGAATCATTGAAAGACATAATCTCATGCTTAAGGTAAAAGTGCTTATTCATATTCTGCTTAATTCTGTTTCAAATAATTTATCTTTTTGCTTTTACAAAGATCCGATTATTATTCCACTACACCAAAAACGGTTTTTCACGAAAAGGGCCGTTTTCTTACTATTTGAAATGCAGGAAATGAGATAGGAAACGGCTTGTTAACTGGACGAAAAGCGACAAGACATCACACTAATAATCAACATCTTACAACCAGCACCTTCTTATTTCCATTCTCATTCATAAATTCTACAAGTAGATTCGGAAAATTGACAAAAGAACGAAATGCCGCCCACAAGTAGCCAAACGCCACATATTAGAGAAAAAACTCACATTTCAAATAGTGCGTTTTCGGCCATAAATGTCTTATTTGAAAAGCGTTTATTTATGATATAATAACACATTGAATACAAAAGAGAAAATCACACATGCAACATCTGATAAATGATAATTTATTATTCATCTGCAGATTGTAGCTTATGTACATCCAAGATGTACCTTTCTTTTCCAGATAATTAAAAAGTCTTCATTTGCAGATTTTCCCAAGAAATTTCGTATTTTTGCGTTCGACTGAAAAATTCAGTGATTATTCAGAATAGATATTCCCGAAATAGATATGAGCGAAGACTTTGAAGCACCGAAAGACGACTTGGAAAAGAACCTCCCGGAAGGGAACGAAGGACATTCGGATTATAAACCCGCTGACACGAAAGACGTAAAAGCAAAATACCAACTTAGCGGTATGTACCAGAATTGGTTTCTGGATTATGCTTCATACGTTATTCTGGAACGTGCCGTACCCCACATCAATGATGGTTTAAAGCCTGTGCAACGACGCATCTTGCACTCCATGAGGCGTATGGAAGATGGACGCTACAATAAAGTGGCAAACATCGTAGGACATACCATGCAGTTTCACCCGCACGGTGATGCTTCCATCGGTGATGCATTGGTGCAGTTGGGACAAAAAGATTTGCTCGTAGATTGCCAAGGAAACTGGGGTAATATACTCACCGGCGACGGTGCGGCTGCTCCCCGTTACATCGAGGCACGTCTGTCTAAGTTCGCCCTCGATGTGGTCTTCAACCCTAAAACAACCGAATGGAAACTCTCCTACGACGGACGAAACAAGGAACCGGTAACTCTACCAGTGAAGTTCCCTTTGCTCTTGGCACAAGGGGTAGAAGGTATTGCCGTAGGTCTTTCTTCCAAAATACTTCCCCATAACTTCAATGAACTTTGCGATGCATCCATCCGCTATCTGCACGAGGAAGAGTTCAAGCTCTATCCGGACTTTCAGACTGGCGGTAGCATCGACGTTTCTAAATACAACGACGGTGAGCGCGGAGGTGCAGTGCGTGTACGTGCTAAAATCGAGAAAATCGACAACAAGACACTTGCCATCAAAGAAATTCCTTACGGTAAGACCGTAGCCAATGTTTGCGATTCCATTGTGAAAGCAAGCGAGAAAGGCAAGATCAAGATAAAGAAAGTAGAAGACCTCACGTCCGGGAATGTGGAGATACTTGTTCATCTTGCTCCCGGCGTTTCTTCGGACAAAACAATCGATGCCCTGTATGCTTTCACGGACTGCGAGGTAAGCATATCACCTAACTGTTGCGTCATCGACGATCAGAAACCCCACTTCCTCACCGTAAGCGATGTACTGAGAAAATCGGTAGACAATACCCTATCCTTGCTACGCCAGGAACTGGAAATACGCAAAGACGAAATACTGGAAAGTCTGCACTTTGCTTCACTGGAAAAGATCTTCATCGAAGAACGCATTTATAAAGACAAGGAATTTGAGCAAGCCAAGGATATGGATGCTGCTTGCGCACATATCGACGAACGTCTGACGCCTTATTATCCACGATTCATACGCGAAGTAACTAAGGAGGATATCCTCAAATTGATGGAGATAAAGATGGGACGTATCCTCAAGTTCAACTCTGACAAAGCGGAAGAACTCATTGCTCGTATGAAAGCGGACATAGAGGAAATAGACCATCATTTGGCAAATATCGTGGAATATACGGTAGACTGGTACTTAATGCTGAAAAACAAATACGGCAAGAATTTCCCACGCCGCACAGAATTGCGAAACTTCGACACCATCGAAGCAAGTAAAGTGGTGGAAGCCAACGAAAAACTATATATCAACCGTGAAGAAGGCTTCATCGGCACAGGTCTGAAGAAGGATGAATTCCTGTGTAACTGCTCAAGTCTTGATGATGTCATCATCTTCTTCCGGGACGGACGCTATCTGGTTACTCCCGTATCCGACAAGAAGTTCGTAGGCAAGAATATTCTCTATGCCAACGTTTTCAAGAAGAACGACAAGCGTACAATCTACAACGTTGTTTATCGCGACGGGAAAGAGGGTACACAGTATATCAAGCGGTTTGCCGTAACAAGCATCATCCGCGACCGTGAATATGACGTAACTCAAGGTACTCCCGATTCACGCATCACGTACTTCACGGCCAATCCTAACGGTGAAGCGGAAGTCATCAAAGTAACCCTGAAGCCCAATCCGCGCGTGCGCCGTATTATCTTTGAAGAAGATTTCAGCGACATCAGCATCAAGGGACGCCAGGCAAGAGGTAATATACTAACCAAGCTTCCGGTGCACAAGATTGCCCTGAAACAGCGTGGCGGATCAACACTGGGCGGACGGAAAGTATGGTTCGACCGCGACGTGCTCCGACTCAACTATGACGGACGAGGTGAATATCTGGGAGAATTCCAGAGTGAAGACAGCATCCTCGTAGTACATGATAACGGAGATTTCTACATCACCAACTTCGACCTTAGCAATCATTACGAGGCCAACATCCGGATATTGGAGAAATTTGACCCGAACAAGATATGGACCGCTGTGCTCTACGATGCAGACCAGCAGAATTTCCCATATATCAAACGTTTCTGCATGGAAGCAACCAACCGCAAGCAGAACTATCTGGGAGAGAACAAGAATAATCGCCTTATCCTGCTGACGGACGAATGTTATCCCCGCCTGGAAATTATATTCGGCGGACATGACAGTTTCCGCGAACCGATGATTATAGAAGCAGATGAATTTATTGCCGTAAAAGGTTTCAAGGCAAAAGGGAAACGCCTCACCACGTTCACGATGGAAACCGTCAATGAACTGGAACCAACACGGCAACCCGAAGTTCCTGAGGAAACGGAAGACCAGAATGAAGAAGAACCGGAAATACTGGACCCGGATCACGGCAAAAGTGAAGACGATATCCGGGACGAGATAACAGGACAGATGAAACTGTTCTAAGTGATTAACGGCTAATGATTAGTGATAAGCAACTCTATCAATGAAGCTAAATAAGATTGGTGTAATACTAATGGGATGCCTGCTTCTGGCAGGCGGAAGTATACAGGCGCAAAGTGTGGAAGACAGGGCGCTACAAGAATTAAGAGCGGACTCTTCGGCCCGGACACGTTTTGTAACCCGTGCCACCATGTATGGCGTCGGTTACACCAATGTGTACGACACTTACCTGTCACCGCAGGAATACAAAGGTATAGACTTCCGCATTTCACGCGAAAGTATGCGCATGACCAAGTGGATGAATGGCAATATATCCCTGCAGAGCTTTTTTCAGGCTGATTTGGGTTATACCCACAACCGTGTGGATAACAACAATACATTCTCCGGGCTTGCCAACTGGAATTACGGGTTGCATTACAACTTCCCGATTACTTCCAACTTCAAGTTGCTTGCCGGAGGGTTGATCGACCTCAACGGTGGCTTTGTCTACAATCTGCGCAATGGCAATAATCCGGCACAGGCACGCGCTTATATCAATCTGGATGCATCCGGAATGGCAATATGGGATTTACGGATCAAAAACTATCCCATCAGCCTGCGCTATCAGGTTAATCTTCCTTTCGCAGGCGTTATGTTCTGCCCGAATTACGGACAATCATACTATGAGATATTTACGCTGGGCAACTGGGGCGGAGTGATAAATTTCACCTCCCTGCACAATCAGCCATCCCTGCGGCAAATGCTGACTGTTGATTTTCCGGTAGGAAGGGCAAAAATGCGTCTGGCTTATCTCTGGGATGCACAACAGGCAAAAGTAAATGACATAAGGATGCATACCTACTCGCACGTATTTATGGTAGGTTTTGTAAAAGAGTTGTTTCTCATTCGTGATAAGAAAAAAAAATAGAGTGATAAAGCGACAGCGTGTAAAGGCGATAGAATAATGAAAATAAAAGGAATATATCATATTAAATTAAGGTGGCTTGGAATACTTTTCATGTTGTTGCCATTGTTTTCAAGTTGCATTCGGGAAGAAGAGTTCAACAACTCCCCGCAAGGCAATTTCGAAGCCTTGTGGAAGATTATCGATGAGCAATATTGTTTCCTTGACTATAAACAGATAGACTGGAATGCCATCCATGACAAGTACCAGCCTCTCATTACTTCGAATATGCCCAACGATGGGTTATTCCAAGTACTTGACAGTATGCTGGCAGAACTGAAGGATGGCCACGTCAATCTGTACAGTTCTTCGAATATGGGTCGCTACTGGGATTGGTACCTGGATTATCCACGCAACTTCAACGAAGGTATCATCGAACGGCAGTACCTTGGAAAAAGTTACCGCATTGCCGGCGGTCTCAAATATAAAATCCTTGAAGACAACATAGGGTATATCTATTACGAATCATTCTCCAATGGCGTCGGTAACGGTAATCTGGACGAAGTTCTCTCCTACCTTGCTCCATGTAGCGGACTGATTTTCGATGTGCGAAATAACGGCGGAGGTAATCTTACTTACTCTGAGCGTATTGCCTCCCGCTTCACTAATGAAAAGGTATTGACGGGATACATCCAGCATAAGACGGGAAAGGGACATAGTGATTTCTCCGATCCTGAACCTATTTATCTGGAACCATCCAACAGCATTCGTTGGCAGAAGAAGGTAATGCTTCTCACCAATCGCCACTCTTACAGTGCGACGAATGATTTCGTGAACGCTATGCGCTATTTTCCTAATGTCACTTTAGTAGGTGACAAAACCGGTGGTGGTTCAGGTTTGCCTTTTTCTTCGGAACTTCCTAACGGTTGGGGAGTACGTTTTTCTGCCAGTCCACATTTGGATGCCAAAAAGCAACATATAGAATTCGGCATTGATCCGGATGAGAAAGTAGATATGGCAAAAGAAGATGAAGACAAAGGAATAGATACGATCATTGAAAGGGCACGGGAACTCTTAAAAGTGGTTCAATAAATACTTTCTGCACCAAACTATTTGCTGAAAAGAAAAATCTTTCTATCTTTGCCGTCGCTTAACAAGAAAGCCACTGCGGGTGTGGCGTAATTGGCAGCCGCGCCAGACTTAGGATCTGGTGCCGAGAGGCGTGTAGGTTCGAGTCCTATCACCCGCACATAGATTTAAAAAAGCCTTCGGAAAACTTAATTCCGAAGGCTTTTTCTTTTCAAAGTCAGAACTATCTTTTCCTTATCTTACCTACTAACTTTTTGATGGAGCCAAAACCTATCGTAGGAGCATGTGCATGGCAAGTATCAAAAACAACAAATTGTCCGGGTTGCACTTCGATAAGTTCACTAATAGGATCGTCAAAAAACTGAATATCTTTTATTGTATCCAACGGAGCTTTCGGAAATTTGCACTCGCTACGCAATTTGTAACCATAGTTTTCAGCTACTGAAACAGGCATCTGTAAATCAAGATAATTATCATGTATTTCAAGCAATGCTTTCTCCTGTTCTTTCATATCACACTCCATTATAATCACCCAAGCATTATCATCATCCAAGATATAAGTACCTGGTTTTACATTGATTAGATCAGTAGTATCTATGAAATGGAAAACTGTTGCAAATGATGGATTCAAGGCTTCCCAGAAGGCTCTGGCTTCAGCGTCAGCATTTTGTACAATCGGTTGCATCAACATCTGTTTTCTTGTACAACTATACACTGTAATAGACACGCAGAGCACAATAAATGCCCTTTGTATAATCAATAAAAGTCTCTGTAACTTCATTTTATAAGATTATTTTCACATTATATTCTAAATACGGGATTCCCAACTGAATCTCGTATTTTAAACTATAATCCCAACGCAGTTAATGGAACACGTGTAATCGCCATATCCTCTTTGCCCACAGAATATAAAGTATACAGCCATCCATTTAATATTATAGAACTGGGATAAGCATAGCCTAAATTTCGCCCTTTGATACCCGCAAATCGATATTTCTTAGGAGCATCAATACGTAAAGCATATACACAATCGAATTTATATCCGTCCTTACTGACTGACACAGTTATCGGATCCCGGTCTAAATATAACGCTTGATCAAAACTATATGCATTTTGGTTGCCTATCAGCAACACAGTCCCGTCTCCTGATGAAATAGCCTGCGCTCTGCTTGGTGAATCCGGAATATCTGTCGGATAAGGAATTCCCCACCCACCTGCTCCATCATTGAAGCTCACATACATTCTATTATCATGTACCGGATTCTGTGAGGTTCCCCAGTCACGTAACATGAGTACCAGCCCTCCATCTTTAGCCCGATAGATAAAACTTTCTATTAGTTTATGACTGTCAATCGCCGTACGCAATACTCCCCATGTGTCTGCCGCCCACCAACTGATTTGATCGTTCTCCCGATACCAATTGCGTAGCCGGATACCTATAGGTGGAGCCGTAGCTGAAGCAAGATCTTGCATGTATACAGGCAATTTTCCACCATCAGGTAAGTTTTCAACCAGGAATGGTTGTCCGAATTCCCCTTTTTCGTTCACAGTACGAGCAATCGGATATACTTTGGCACCATGCACGTAGGTAATGGCATATAGCACATCATCAATAACCGCCCATCTGTCGGGTTTCAGATGAATGCCTTTCTCTGTACGAGGCAAGACCGGACCGGGAGCAGGAAACAATTCTTTTGCCTCCGACCACTTTCCCCACGCATCAGAAGTGGCATATAACACACGTTGCCCGGGAGCATCTTCACCTAAAGGATGATTTCCCCACATTGCATAAAACTTACCTTTATGATTAATCAGACAAGCATAATGATTATAAGCACCATCTTCCCGAGTAGGTGGTTGCCACACTACTGCATGTTCAGCCTTGGATAATACTGGGAATCCCGCACCAGCAGAAAGGTCAACAGTTGGCATTTGAGCATTCCACATTGGTACAACCGGTGTCCCCTGCTTAGTAACCTTATTCGTTTTAAAGTTTTTTGTTCCTACTTTCACTTCAATCTCACCTTGATTGTCACCACCCGGAGAGGATTTTTCTGAAGACGTTTGACAACAAATATTGGATAGCTGAATAAAAACGAGCAAGCCAGTTATCGATATTTTTTTTAAATTATCCATAATATTTTTTATTTAGTAGCCAACTGTTTGTTCCAGCTTAGCACCAACATTGCTATCAATAGCTGTCTGCGGAATAGGCCACCACTGGTGAAAATCTTGTATAGAAGTCCGGGTAAGCTCTCGTATACTATATTTCCTTACCCTATCCACCAGTCTCCCCATTCGCACCAATGTTCTGCGGCGAGGTTCCTCAGTAATCAACTCTCTGGCACGTTCATCCAAAATGTAATCTTCCGTTACGTCGGATGCTTGAATCGGTTTTGCTCTGGCACGTTCACGTACCACGTTAATATCCTTAGCTGCATTTTCCAAATCATTCAACCTAAAGTAGGCTTCGGCACGCAACAAATAAGTTTCAGCCAATCGGTACACAATGAAATCCTGATAGGTACGCCCGGACCAAGACGTACTCGTGTTGGTTAATATACCTATATCTCCCTCAATCTTACGAGGATAAGGATAAACATTTTGCATAGTATCGATTTCTGTTTTTCTTGGTTCTACCAACTGCCCGAAATAGGCTGATTTCGAATTTGTGTAACGGAACTCCCTACGCATATTATGAACCGAATTACGCATATCATTGTCCCAGTTTCCTTTCCAGACATTATATAAGAAATAAGGCGTAGGACGTACTTGTCCGGTCCCTCTTCCCATACTATCAACGACAATCATACCTGACTTTCCGGCAGGATCAGTAAGTCTTTCATACCAAGGTCCCCAATTTCTCAAACGATTATTGCCATTACTACCGCCTTGTCCACCTAATGTCATGTCCTCAAACTGCCATACATAAATGGACTCTAAATTACCGGCATCACGATTCTGATTACCGTCTTTGAACATATCAGAGAAGGGATCTCCCGGCTCATTCATTTTGGTACCAAAACGTTCATCCATCAACTTATATAAACCGGAATTTATAACTTTATTAGCACTTTCTACAGCTAACTGATACTCTCCAAGACTAATATAAACTTCAGTCAACAGATGATCAGCAGCAGCTTTCACAATCCGGCCTTGCTTTTTCACCGTTGCAGGTAGCCATTTAGAAGCATATTCCAGATCAGCACGCGCAGACTGGAGGACCTCTTCACGGGTATTTCGCACAAAATTAGTTTTGGGACTAACATAAATGGTATCTATAATAGGTACTCCCCCATACAGATTAGCCAACATATTATGCGTATAAGCCCTGAAAAACTTAGCTTCGGCAATCATTGCATTCTTTTTTTCTTCACTACTCCATATATCAGCCAACTCCGGTTTACTGGCATATGCAATGATGGTATTAGCTATAGGAAACATACTCTCGTAAGCCCAATCCCACACATATGTAGTCACGGTACTAGTTGGAGTAAGCAGGGTATTATAATTATTACTGGAAGCTGAATTATTGCCAAACGACGCTATGTCTGTTGATGCACTCATTATATAAAAATAGCGGGAGGCATCACGAGCAGCCATCTCATCACGGGCAGCCTTATGCATAGCAGTCATATAGGCTTCAAAACCTATTTCGGAGGTCAAGACTCCTTCTGTACTATAATTAGAAAGAGGCACTTCATTAAGAAAATCCGAACTGCATGATTGGCCGGTAACTATTAACAGTGCGGCACACAGTATTTTACTTGTTAGATTGACGAATGTTCTCATTTTTTTCTTGTATTAATATTTTTAATATTACTCAAATAAATTAGTATTAAAAGCCTAACTTAAATCCTAATGTATATGTACGGGCAATAGGATATCTTTCTGATGAGATTGATTCAGGATTAGTACCCAGCCAATCTGTAAATGTCAGTAAGTTCTTTCCACTCAAGAATACACTGAGATTAGATAAACGATACTTAGTCAGGAATTTCTGAGGGAAACGGTAGGACAATGACACTTCCTGTACACGAATGAAACTGCGGTCGGAATACCAATTATGCCCAAGTACGCTTCTTCTATATTCAAGTGAAGGACGGGAATTTGATTTATTTTCCGGAGTCCACCATCCCCCATCATACATATTAACAGGACGGACAGGATCCAGACTATTGTTATAGAAATCCAAATCATTGAATGTTCCAATCCAACCTTGCATTGCATTGATGAAGATGGACAAATCAAAATTCTTATAACTGAAATTATTAGTAATACCCCAACGGTACTTAGGCTGGCTACCCTGCCCAATAATTGTACGGTCATGTTCAGCTTCAACCTTACCATCATCATTCAAATCTTTGAATCGTGCATAGCCAGATGCATATCCTGCAGGGAGTTCATCTCCCTCCTGATAAATACCATCAAATACATAATCATAATATACATTAATAGGCTTCCCTATGAACCAACTGTTGCCAATGTCATCATCTTCTTTACCATCCCCGTTAGCATCTTCACCATACAAACTTACAATTTTATTCTTGTTATGTGAGAATACAAAACTTGTACTCCACTCAAAATCTTTATTATGGATGTTCACTGTATTCAAAGTTAATTCAATACCTTTATTATTTACCTCTCCTAAGTTCGTCCATATAGATGAATATCCTGTCATTACAGGAATAGACCGCTCTACCAACAAATCGCGCGTATCCATATTATAAAGCTCAACCGTACCACCGATTCGCTTATTGAACAGTTCAAAATCTAATGCAATATTAGCTGTATAGGTTGTTTCCCATTTTAAATCCGTATTGGCAATTCTAGACGGATAAATGCCCAATGCTGACTCTTCGCCAAACACATAACGGCTGGTGGTTGCCAAACTTAATGACTGATAAGGTGAAATAGCCTGATTACCTACAGCACCGTATGACACTCTCAATTTCAGCAAGTCCAGAAATGCCGCATTATCCAGAAAGTCTTCCTCAGAAACTATCCATGCAAAAGCCGCAGACGGGAATGTTGCATATTTATGATTAGCCGCAAAAACAGAACTACCATCCCTTCGGGCTGTCAAGGTGAACAAATACTTATTCATGAGTCTATAGTTTAACCTTGCCATAGAAGAGATACCGGAAACTTTCTTAGCCGAGGAAGTTGTTTCTTGTAACCCGCCAACACCAAGATTATTCCATCCAAATGTGTCAAACTCTAATTGATCTGCACTTGCTGTGGTACTTTCTTCGTTACTTCGGTTTGCACCATACATTAAAGTTACATCAAATGCATGTTTTTCACCCAATTGGAATTTATAGTCTAAAATATTTTCAACAACCCAATCGCGCGACATCCAGTTGCGCTTGGAAGCTGATGAAGTATTTGCATCAACATATACATCATTCTTTGTAGAGTTATAATCACGAATCCAACGATAGTTCATTGAGTAGTTTATCCGGTATGTAAGACCCTTAACCCATGGAATATTAACTATTGAATAAAAATTTGCGAATAAATTATTCCGGTAATAATCTTTCTGAGAAAGGCTATTACTCCTCACAGGATTTGCAGAAACGCCTTGGTCTTCGGGTACAGTATATTGTGTGGGTGACCCATCTTCACGATACCACGTGCCGTATGGACTTTGTCTCTTGGCCAGATTGACCGATGCAGGTACACCTGACTGGTCGTTTTGAGAAAACATAGTACTGGTACCGATGCTCAACCAATCAGTAATCTTGCTTTCCAAATTCACTCTAAAGGACATTCGGGTCAGGTTGTCATCAAGTATCAATCCTTTTTCTTGCGCCATAGAGGCAGAAATATAATAGTTAGTATTCTTGGACTTTCCTGACATACTTGCATCCACTGATAAAAGCTGCCCCTGTTGAGAAATCAAATCCAACGGATCAATAGTATGGCCATTTCGATAGTTTTCGGCCTCCGTTAAAGTCAGATATGTAGAAACATCATTCGGATCATATGGGATTTCCCTAAGCCGTCGAATTTCCATTGATTTTTCCAGATAACGTTCCGGGGTCAACAACTTCAATTTAGAAGCCCAATCCGACAAGCCATAAAATGCACTTACATTAATATTAGGCTTCTCTGTTTTACCTTTTTTAGAAGTGATAAGGATTACTCCATTCGCGGCACGAGAACCATAAATTGCAGCTGAACTGGCATCTTTGAGTATTTCCATAGATTCAATATCGTTCGGATTGATATCAATCATACTTCCATTAAAATAAATGCCATCCAGAATAATCAACGGATCGTTTCCACCACTCAACGAACGAGGACCACGCACCAGGATACTACCGTTCTGCCCCGGACGCCCATTATCTGTAAACTGAACTCCAGCCACCTGACCACGTAATGCCTGAGTAACATTAGTATTCGGACGGCTTTCCATATCGCTCATATTCACTTTACTTACAGAGCCAGTCACATTACGCCGACTTTGGCTTCCATAGCCAACCACTACAACTTCCTCCAAAAGGCCTGCATCTTCCTTTAAAACTATTTTAAAGGAATTCTTTCCTGCAACTTTTATTTCTTGCGGTAAAAAGCCAATAAATGATATCTGAAGCATTGCATTATCTTCTACAATCAGTTTGAAATGCCCATCCACATCTGTAACCGAACCATTAATAGTGCCTTTCTCTACTACATTTGCTCCGATAATAGCTTCTCCCCGCTCATCAGTGACTGTTCCGGTAATTTGCTTCTTTTGCTGAGTTGCAGCACTATTTCCAGGCACCTCAATATGCATCTCCGCTTGTGTGCCACTATAGGCATAAGCACCTATTGTCAAACTATTATAAACAGCCAACAATAAGAAAATGGAGCTCGATTTTATAATTAGCCATAAAAAATCATACGACTTTGCTGGTTTATTCATATCTTTACGTGTTTTTGATAGATTAAAATTTGGTATACAATTTGTTTGCGAGACAAAGGATACGTTAATTAATTAAAAACATTCTACAAAGTCGTGATGCTGCAGTGCAGCACCATGACTTTTTTTCTTATCTATACATCTCTCATAGGCATACATGTATTATAATTCAACTTCATTAATAACTCCCATTTCGTTACTGAACCGAGAACTTTTCATAATATCAATTTATTCAGCAACTATCTGCACCTTTACTTTTTCATTTTATTTTTTTTGCGTGCAGCAATATTAGCAGCTGATTTCTTTACTCTGCCGGGCTTACTAATACGCATTCCCAAATCGCCACGTTCTGAAATTATTTTTCCTTCTAAAATATCCTCTTCTGTAAAACGTGCCATGAGTACATCGCCTTCACGAGTACGCTGATGGTCATACGAAATATAAATATATCCGTCTGGTGTCTGGAACCCTGTGGGATATGAAACTCCGGAACGTTCATCAAGCAGTAAATTACCCGACCAGGTTTTGCCATCATCTGTAGAAATAAAAGCACGAAGATGAGAACGAGACTTAAGTTGCTCATCAGGCATACCATGACGTACAAGCAAGAGATTGCCTGACTTAAGTCGTAAAATAAAATGGCGTGAATTGACATGCTCCTGATATTTTTCGGGCTCTGTCCAAGTGAATCCCTTATCAGTAGAATAACTTTGCCAGATACCTACGCCTGTACGTGCCGTCATCCACCAACTACCATCTTTTTTCTCTATTGTCAGATGTTCATCAAAACTGGGAGAGGGATATTTCACCATTCCACGGAATTCCCATGTTGTTCCCTGATCTGTTGATACCATAAGGTGAGCACCACGTTTAGCATCTAATTCCGGATGTGCACCCTTCAAAGGATTCTCCTTCCACCCCTTTTCTAACAATATGTCCATGCGACTACGAGGCCAGATACTTACAGGAAGTACCCACTCACCACTACTCATCACTGTCGGTTTTTGGAGTGTACAACCAATACCTAAATAAACAGGTTCTGACCATACAGGATTCTCAGAATCCGGATTTTCGCATAGCGTATACCAGTTACCGGAACGTCCGTCATAGTAAGTCATTGCCTGGTCGAAAAAGAGCCAAAGGCGTCCCAGCGGATCTGTCCATAATTGGCCTACAATAGTTCTGCGTTTAAGAGGCAGTGATTCATCATGAGGATCAATAACTACTTTTGTCTTTGTCCACTTTTTGCCCTCATCATCACTCCAAGCCAGCACAAAAAAAGCATTCGCATTATCTCCGCCACCAACCCAGCAAGCCCAGATACGTCCGCCCGGCGTACGTTCTATTCCTATAGTCATACCATAATCCAAATTCTTGGCATTATATTTTTTACCAGGATTGGTATTAACCAGCGGCGGTATCATAGCCAAACTGTCTGAAATGCGTATAAGCTCTTGGTTTTGCGCGACTACAGTATGAGTGGCACAAAATATGAAAAACATTGTGTACAAAATATTAAGTTTTTTCATGGCAATATAAATTTAAATATAAGTTACTTTCTTATCAGACTTTAATTCTTTTGTATCCTGAGCGTAATACAGCCAAATCAGCTCCTATAGCAAAAGCACTAAACCCCATCACACACAAATCAGAAATATCTTCTTCCGGAGAGACCAATATCCCTGCTTGTTTACCGGAGGATATAGCTGCTTTAACAGTTAAAGAAATGGCCTCCTGAAAAGGTATTCTTTCATCAGCACTCTTTCTGACTGATAAATCAAGACGCAAATCACGCGGACCAACAAAAAGCATATCCACTCCTTCTGTTGCCGCTATAGAATTAGCATTTTGTACGCCTTCGTAGTTTTCAATCTGAGCAATAAACAAAGGTGGTTCCCACTCTGTGATATTCCTGGGAGCATTTTCCCCGTATCCAAACGACCGGGAAGAACTCGAGAATCCTCTTTTCCCGAAAGGCGGATAACGCATTGCACCCACCACCCGGGCAGCTTCTTCAGATGAAGAAACATGCGGCATCATAATACCTGCAACTCCCCAGTCCAGCAGACGCGCAATAAGTCCACTACGGAATTCACTTACACGTACAATCACTTTTGTACCACTTGATTTTACAGCCATCAGATTAGGCAGAATGTCATGCTCCTGCATGAAGCCGTGTTCAAGGTCGAACAGCAACCAGTCAAACTGCATCATCGATATTACTTCGGTAACAATGGGGGAACCTAATGAAATCCACGTACCTGTACCAAGTATACGAGCCTTATTTTCTATATTCTGTTTCATACGTAAATTATTAATTTAATTCGCTATTACCTTATTTCTTCACAAGTCATCCATACTTTTCAGCTCTGTAAGCCCTTCATATGCGAGTTCTAATCTACTCAATGTAAAATTATGCAATCCCAGACCTCCTTCAGATCCCGAATTTATCAGAAAATAGTTACTATCTTTTTTAAAATATCCCGCCCCAACCCTTATCACAGCCTTAAACAGCATATTACGCATCAGATGTAGCCAAAAACGTGGTATGAAATTCTCCGGCAGAGGTTTTATTTCCTGATATCCTTCTATTAATGCATTCATCTCTTCCTTTGAGTGGAAACAAGCCATAAGTGAAATATCATCAGTAGGATCTCCTGAAATAGTATCGTCCCAATCAATCACAGCCTTTATGCAATCTTCCGTACCAAGCACATTCCATAAAGCCAGATCTTTGTGTACAAGACATCCACGTGAAATATCCAAGAATTTCAAATTAGCCACAACTGCTCCTAAAAAGCTATCAGCTTTCTCCTTTGTCAGAAAACTGTGCTGCACCAAGAAATCAAAATGCTTCTCTATATTCAGCATATAATAGTCACGATAAGTGGAATGCAGTCCTTCTAAACGTCCGTCGACACGCAAAATATCAGAATTGTATGGTCCAAAACCGTCCGTTGAAATACTTTGCCATCGGGCTATATAAGTACCTAGTTCACGCATCACAGTTCTCGTTTGCAGTTTATGAGATTTATAAATCCTATTCAAATCTGAGAATTCGACGTTTTCCATAATCTGCCAGGCAAAATCATATTTAATGCGAGATGAATCTACAGCGTATATGTTAGGGGTTGGAATTCCAATATCATGCACTCTATTTATAATGGTGGTTTCAACCTCCATATAGTCATCTTTCTCCGGTCCGTTCTCAACTCTCACGAAGTAGCTTTCATTATTCCTTGAAGCTAAAAACGTTAGATGGTTTCCTTGTCCTCCAGCTGAGGATAAAGAAAAATGTTCGCTTCCGAAATAATTGGTTAGTAACACCCCCAGTTCTTCCTGAACCTCTTTTGCATTCCCCTCATTACCTTCTTTGATTGCAAAAAAGGCCGAAGGACGATCACACTTCCAATAATAAATATTTTTTCTTGTTCCCATATCAATGTTTGGATGCTTCAAGTTCTTCAGGGTTCGATGTAAAACGCCAGATAGTAGCTAATATTCCTCCGATAGCAGTTTGCATGATCGAACAAAATACAGCAGGCACAGCTACAAGCGGCATAAAAGCAGGAAAACTATTACGAGCAAGTACCGCAGCCAAGCCTCCATTCTGCATGCCAGTTTCACATGCGATAGCCTTTGACATAGGTTTATCATACTTAAAGATTCGCCCAAAAGCATAGCCAAGGCCAAAGCCCAGCGAATGGAGTAATGATGCGGCAAGGGCTAATTGACCAGCATATTGAAACAAGAGTTCTTTTCCGTCAACCATAGCGGGAGCAATAATAGCACCGGATATGAAAACAATAGCCCATGTTGAAACAACAGGACCGGTTTGCCCCAACTTTTCTACAAACTTTGGAAATTTATACTTTATAAAGACCCCCAATGATACAGGAATCAATACTACCTGAACCACATTGAGAAACATCCCCCATGCATTTACATCAACATATTGTCCTGCCAGCAACTTGCAGAGCAGAGGAGTCATAAAAATGCCTAAGACAGTAGATACGGCTGTACTAATTATCGACAATGCAATGTTCGCACGGCCAATATAAGCAATCATGTTGGAAGCTGTACCTCCCGGACAACATGCTACCAATATAAGACCTACAGCAAATTCCGCAGGCAATCCCATCGCCATTGCAACAAGCCAGCCAGAAAGTGGCATGATAGTATACTGTGAAATAGCAGCTATTAGTACCACACGTGGTGTAGCAAATAAAGCTTTGAAATCCTCAACCCGAAGTGTAAGTCCCATACTGAGCATAACGACCGCCAATGCCAAGGTCATCCAACTCCCTTTAGTAAACCACATAAATGCACCTGGATATAAATATCCGACTATAAAAGCCAGAATAATCCAGATAGCATAAAGGTTAATAAACCATTCAATAATCTTTTTCATGTTTCTATTAGTTTTAAAATTAATATACGGTTAGCAATTTATGCAATCGATTGCATTGTGGCCTAGATTAAATTGCTAATGGTAATTCACGGTTAATCAAATACTTATGAGGTTTGAATTTTGATTACAGGTACTTACTTTTTAAAGATGACTCTCTTACTATAAGCTGTGGCTTATATACAATATCTTGATAAGGCATACCAGAGATAGCCTCCAACATTAATCTTGCGGAAGTTTTTCCAATACGATAACTAAATTGTTCAATAGAACTCAAAGGTGGATTCAATAAGACATCCCATGGCTCATTCACAAATCCTACAATGGCAATCTCCTGTGGGATTTTAATTCCCTTCTCAACAAAAACCTCCATTGCCGCTTTAGCTGCAAAGTCTCCCGAAAAGAGTATACCATCAGGCAACTGCTGGTTCTTTTGAGCCGACAATTTAATTGCATATTTCCGTCCTTCTTCTTCAGTGGTTAAAGCTGTATGAATATGTTTATTCGTAACTTCTAATCCATAATCACTCATAGCTTGCCTATATCCTCTATCCCGCTCACTCCATATCGAAACATTTTGTGGACCACGATAAAAGAAAATCCGTTTACAGCCTTGCTCTATAAGATGCTTCGTAGCCTCATAGGCCCCATTATAATCATCTTGCACAACACTACTTGTATTTGGAATAGCCATCTTACGATCGAACATAACCAAAGGAATTCCACTTTCGACCAGCGATACATAATGAGAATAATCAGTCGTTTCAGCAGCAACGGCAGCAATTATGCCTACAACTTTACCTTGACTCAAAGAAGCGATAATTTTCTTTTCACGCTCGAACAAATTACCGGAAGTAGCTATAATTAGGTTATAACCAGCTTTATATATCTCTGTTTCAACGCCAGCAATAGCCTGAACAAAATAATTACGATCAATGAGAGGCACAATCATTCCTATCGTCTTAATTTTACCGGTTTTCAAGGCCACTGCCATTTGGTTCGGTTTATAATTGAGCTCCTTTGCCAATTTATGAACAGCCTCACTTACTTCGCTGCTAATTCCCTTATGGTTATTCAGCGCACGCGAAACTGTTGAAGCCGAGATCTTCAATTCTTTAGCAATATCATAAATAGAGACTTTTTTCTTATCCATCATTATATTGTATCACTATATGAAAATACTATTGTGCACTGAAAGCTATTACTTCATTGCAATCGATTGCAATTATAGTGAAATTATAAATAAAACAAACACATTACCTTTATATTTAACATTTTTTTAACGAAAAGGCAATGTTGGCTAAATGAAACATAGGAAGAGAAGATAAATACCTTAAAGATCCTTCCTCCCCCAATTGTGTTAAAAACCCAAGATTTAAAAGCCCTCGAAATCTTTTTTTCATTTGCATTGTTCTGATGCAATATATCATTCACATAAAAATTTAATGCAATGAAGAGAAACCTGAACCCTCCTATGAAGAGAGCCCTAAGGCTTAAAAATCTATTCTTGACGGTATGTTTCCTGCTGATAGGTACTGCCGCATTTTCTCAGGAACGGACCATAACCGGTGTCGTTACCGACTCATTTAAAGAACCGTTGATTGGCGTATCCATTGTGGTACAAGGCACCAATACCGGTGTAGTGACCGGACTGGATGGTGATTATTCAATCCAAGTTCCGCCCAATGCTACCCTCGACTTCTCATACGTAGGTATGGAGAAGCAAAGCATTAAAGTAGGCAACCAGAGCGTCATCAATGTACAGATGAAAGAAGACTCGCAGATGCTTGCCGAAACAGTGGTCATCGGTTACGGTAGCGCCAAGAAGCGTGACCTGACAGGATCTATCACCAACATTAAAGGTGACGAAATTGCCAACAAACCTGTTGCCAACCCACTGTCTGCCCTGCAAGGTAAAGTGGCCGGTGTACAAATCATCAACTCCGGTAAGGCAGGTGCCGACCCGGAAATCCGCGTACGCGGTACAAACTCTATCAATGGTTACAAGCCCTTGTATGTAGTGGACGGACTGTTCAATGACAACATCAACTTCCTGAACCCACAGGATATCGAGTCTATGGAAATCCTGAAAGACCCTTCCTCACTTGCCATCTTCGGTGTGCGTGGTGCCAATGGTGTAATCATCATCACCACCAAGAAAGCGAAAGAAGGACAGACACGGGTAAACATCAACGGTTCGTTCGGCTTCAAAGCTATCACCAACAAGATTGCAATGGTAGATGCCGATGGCTTCAAACTGTTGTATAACGAACAGTTGAGAAATGAAGGCAATCCGGAATATAATTTCTCCGACTGGACAGGCAACACCAACTGGCAGGACGAAATCTTCCAGACCGGATTCATTACGAACAATAATATCAGCATTACGGGTGCTTCCGACAGGCATAGCTTCTACCTCAGCGCAGGTTATGCCTACGAGCAAGGAAACATCAAGCATGAGAAGTACAGCAAAATCACACTGAACATCAGCAATGATTATAAAGTAACAGACAACTTTAAAGTAGGTTTCCAATTCAACGGTGCACGTATGTTACCGGCCGATTCAAAGAGTGTTGCCACTGCCTTGCGTGCAGCTCCGGTGGCAGAGGTATATAATAAGGAATATGGTTTATATACCTCCCTTCCCGGATTCCAGAAAGCGCAAATGAATAACCCGATGGTGGACGTTGACTTGAAAGCGAACACTACAAAAGCGGAGAACTACCGTGGTTCGGGCAATATATACGGGCAATGGGACTTCCTGAAACATTTCCAGTTCAAAGCCATGTTCTCACTGGATTATGCATCGAACAGCACACGGACTTATACGCCGATTATTAAAGTGTATGATGCCAGTGCCGAAGGTGATATAGCTACACTGGGCACCGGCAAGACCGGAGTCACCCAGGCCAAAGAAACGGAAATGAAAGTGCAGAGCGACTATCTGTTGACCTACACCAATTCATGGGGTGATCACAGCCTGACAGCCACCGCCGGTTTCACAACCTATTACAATAAACTTGAAAACCTGAATGCCGGACGCACGCAAGGCGTAGGTCTGATCATTCCGGACAATCCCGACAAATGGTATGTAAGTATCGGCGATGCCGCCACTGCTACCAATGGTAGTACACAATGGGAACGTTCTACAGTATCTGTACTGGCACGTATTCTCTATAATTATAAAGGCAAGTACCTGTTCAACGGTTCCTACCGCCGCGACGGTTCTTCCGCTTTCTCTTATACAGGAAACCAATGGCAGAATTTCTATTCCGTAGGTCTGGGTTGGCTGATGAGCGAAGAGGAATGGATGAAAGGTATCGAATGGCTGGATATGTTGAAACTGAAAGGATCATGGGGTACGCTGGGTAACCAGAACCTGGATAGAGCCTATCCGGCGGAGCCTTTGCTGACCAATGCCTACTCCGCAGTATTCGGTACTCCGTCCGCCATTTATCCGGGCTATCAGCTTGCCTATCTGCCTAACCCGAACCTGCGTTGGGAAAAAGTAGAAGCATGGGAAGTAGGTGCCGAAGCCAACTTCTTCCGCAACCGCCTGCACTTTGAAGGTGTATATTACAAGAAGAAAACAAAAGACCTGCTGGCAGAAGTTCCCGGTATTTCAGGAACCGTGCCGGGCATCGGTAACCTGGGGTCTATCGAAAACCTGGGTGTGGAACTTGCACTGAGTTGGCGCGACCAGATCGGCGACTGGAATTATAACGTCGGAGCCAACCTGACTACCATTAAGAATAAGGTATTGAGCCTTGTACAAGATGGATACTCCATCATTGCCGGAGATAAGAGCCAAAGTTATACAATGGCAGGTTATCCTATCGGTTACTTCTATGGTTACAAAGTAGAAGGTGTTTACCAGACTCAGGAAGAGATTGATAATTCACCGAAGAATAAGCTTGCAACGGTCACTCCGGGTGACTTGAAGTTCAAGGATGTGAACGGTGACGGTGAAATCACCACAGCCGACCGTACCATGATCGGTAATCCGACACCGGATATTACTTATGGTATTACTCTCGGAGTAGGTTACAAAAACTGGGAGTTGGCAGTAGACATGATGGGACAAGGCGGCAATCAGATTTACCGTACCTGGGATAACTATAACTGGAGCCAGTTCAACTTCATGGCACAACGCATGGACCGTTGGCATGGAGAGGGTACCAGCAATACCCAGCCGTTGCTGAATACGAAACACAGCATCAACAATATGAATTCTGAATACTATATAGAAGACGGCTCGTTCTTCCGCATCCGCAACGTATCATTGGCTTACAACTTTGACAAGGCGTTGATTTCCAAGATCGGTATGCAGGCACTGAAACTCTATGTGAATATTCAGAATCTGAAAACGTGGAAACATAACACCGGATATACACCTGAACTGGGTGGCTCGGCCATTGCCTTCGGGGTGGATGACGGAAGTTATCCGATGCCGGCGATTTATACGTTCGGGTTTAATCTGACGTTCTAAAGGGGCGTAGCGCCCCGGCAAGATTTCCTTGCGGCGTACAAGAGTAACTCCATATTATAATAACCATAACAACTAAAGATTATGAAGATAAAGAAATATATCCTATCCCTGCTGATTGGCGCGACCGCCCTCTCATTCAGTTCCTGCAATGACTTTCTGGACCGCGACCCGTTAGGCCAGTTCACGGAAGACGACGCCCCCAACGCCCTTGTAGGCGGAAAAATATTCAACGTTTACTACCTGATGCGTTCGTATGACATCACCGCAGGTATCCCCGCTTTCATGGTACACATGGTTCGCAGCGAGGATTCAGAAAAGGGCAGTGATGCCGGCGACGGCGGTAACGAAGCTGCCATGTGGGATGATTTTGAGTACACAGCCTCCAACGGCCCGTTAGCCGCTTACTGGGGGCAGAACTACAAAATCATCTACCAATGTAATGAGATTCTGGACGACATCGCCAACAGCGACCATAAGGACGACACCGAATCCATCCGCAACCGTGGTGAAGCCCTCTTCTTCCGTGCTTACTGCTACTTCAACCTGGTACGTGCCTTTGGTGAAGTGCCTCTGGTGACCATCAAAGTAGTGGAAGCCTCCGATGCCAACGTCCCCAAAACCACTGCCGAGAAGATATACGAACAGATTGACAAAGACCTGACCGAAGCCGAAAAGTGCCTGCCCTTGAGATGGGACAGCGACTACACGGGACGGCTCACCTGGGGTGCCGCACGTTCCCTGCACGCACGCACCTACATGATGCGTAACGACTGGGAAAATATGTACACTGCTTCTACGGATGTCGTTAATTCCGGAATCTATAACCTGAATACTCCGGTAGATAAAGTCTTCACCGTAGAAGGTGAGAATTGCGGCGAAAGTATCTTCGAACTGCAATGCGAATCTACCGACGCTATGAAGGAAGACGGCAGCATCGGCAGCCAGTTCTGCCAGGTACAGGGTGTGCGCGGAGCAGGCAACTGGGACTTAGGATGGGGTTGGCACATGGCCACCACCCTGATGGGCAAAGCTTACGAACCGGGCGATCCGCGTAAGAATGCTACACTGCTTTACTTCCGCCACAGTGATGACGAGCCTATCACAGAGGAAAATACAAACACACCCTATGGTGAATCACCCGTATCCACGGCCATGGGCGCTTACTTCAACAAGAAAGCCTATACCGACCCGGCATTACGCCGCAAGTATACCCGTATGGGCTTTTGGGTAAATATCCGTCTGATCCGCTATCCGGACGTACTGCTGATGGCTGCTGAATCTGCCAACGAAAAAGGTTTAATGGGTGAAGCAAGCGGTTATCTGGAACAGGTACGTGCACATGCTCGCGGCACGCTGACCAATGTACTGCCCAAAGTGGAATCTCTGGATCAGAGTGTATTGCGTGAAGCTATCCGCCATGAACGCCGTGTAGAACTGGGATTAGAGCCCGACCGCTTCTATGACCTCGTACGTTGGGGCATCGCACAAGAAGTGCTTCAGGCTGCCGGAAAGAACTACCAACCTAAAAACGCACTGTTACCATTGCCGCAGACGGAGATAGATAAATCAAACGGTGTATTGGTACAAAATCCCGATTATTAATCAAATCGAACTCCGCAAGTATCGGCAAGCCATGCAACCGCAGAGTTTATCAGAAAAGCCTGCGGAGGCTAAGGCGTCAAGAGGCAAGATTCTATTCTTTCCACCATGGGGTTTCTTTCTTTCCACCATGGTGGAAAGAAAAAATCTCCACGGTGGAAAGAAAGAAACCCCATGGTGGAAAGAATAAGCAAATACTATCGCGCGGCTTAGCAATAGGGAAGAAAATCCTTAAATATCGCAGTCAGATTGCTTATGACAACCCATGCTCATTTTATTATCTTAAAATATAGAAATATATGAAAGCAATATTCAAAAGAACAAGCCTGTTGTTGATGGGCACCCTGATAGGCATATCAACCGTACAGGCACAAAAGTCCCCCCAAGACATGGACCGCTTCATCGATGCGCTGATGAAGAAAATGACTGTGGAAGAGAAAATCGGACAGTTGAACCTACCCGTCACAGGAGATATTACCACAGGACAGGCCAAGAGCAGTGATGTGGCGCAAAAGATTGAAAAAGGATTGGTAGGCGGACTCTTCAACCTGAAAGGGGTAGACCGCATTCTTGAAGTGCAAAAGCTGGCAGTAGAGAAATCACGTCTCGGTATTCCCCTTCTATTCGGTATGGACGTGATACACGGATACGAAACCATCTTCCCCATTCCATTAGGATTATCCTGTACCTGGGATATGGCCGCCATTGAGAAGTCTGCCCGTATTGCAGCCATCGAAGCAAGTGCCGACGGCATCTCCTGGACATTCAGTCCGATGGTAGACATCAGCCGTGATCCACGTTGGGGACGTGTCAGCGAAGGTTCGGGAGAAGACCCTTTCCTGGGTGGAGCTATCGCACAGGCAATGGTATACGGATACCAGGGTGCCAATCTGCAAGACCAGTTGCGCCGTAATGATGAAATCATGGCCTGCGTTAAACATTTCGCCCTGTATGGAGCCGGAGAGGCCGGACGCGATTATAACACAGTGGACATGAGCCGCAACCGGATGTTCAATGAATTTATGTATCCGTACGAAGCTGCCGTAGAGGCAGGTGTAGGTAGCGTAATGGCTTCATTCAATGAAATAGACGGGATACCGGCTACCGGGAACAAATGGCTATTGAGCGACTTGCTGCGTGGCCAATGGGGGTTTGAAGGGTTTGTGGTAACAGACTTTACAGGTATTGCGGAGATGATAGAACATGGTGTCGGCGACTTACAAACCGTCAGTGCACTTGCCCTGAATGCAGGTGTGGATATGGATATGGTAAGTGAAGGTTTTGTCGGCACGCTGATGAAATCCATTAAAGAAGGAAAAGTGAGAATGGGTACGCTAAATACGGCTTGCCGCCGGATATTGGAAGCTAAATACAAATTGGGACTGTTCGACAATCCTTATAAATATTGTGATGTGAACCGTCCGAAGCGGGACATCTTTACAAAAGAACATCGGGATGCCGCCCGTAAGATTGCCAGTGAAAGTTTTGTACTTTTAAAGAACGCTCCCTTAGCAGCACAGAAAAATGCCGCCCCCGTGCTTCCATTAAAGAAGCAAGGCACCGTTGCAGTAATCGGTCCTCTCGGCAATACGCGTAGCAATATGCCGGGCACTTGGAGTGTAGCTGCACGCCTCAACGATTATCCTTCTTTGTACGAAGGGCTGAAAGAGATGATGAAAGGCAAAGTTAACATCACCTACGCCAAGGGCAGCAACCTTATCGGTGATGCTGCTTACGAAGAACGTGCCACCATGTTCGGTCGCTCACTGAACCGCGACAACCGTACGGATCAGGAATTATTGGACGAAGCGCTGAAAGTGGCAGCCGGAGCCGATGTCATCGTAGCCGCACTGGGGGAATCTTCTGAAATGAGTGGTGAAAGTTCAAGCCGCACAGAACTCGGCTTACCCGATGTGCAGCATACTTTACTGGAAGCCTTACTAAAAACAGGCAAGCCTGTAGTACTTACTCTGTTTACCGGTCGCCCGTTGACACTGAACTGGGAACAGGAACATGTACCTGCTATCCTCAATGTATGGTTCGGAGGTAGCGAGGCAGCTTATGCCATTGGCGATGTATTGTTCGGTGATGTAAATCCAAGTGGAAAGCTGACGATGACGTTCCCGAAGAATGTAGGCCAGATACCTTTGTTCTACAATCATAAGAATACCGGTCGCCCGTTGGCAGAAGGTAAATGGTTCGAAAAGTTCCGCTCAAATTACCTGGATGTGGATAATGAACCATTGTATCCCTTCGGTTATGGATTATCATATACCAACTTCCAGTATAGTGACATTGCACTGAGCACGCCTACACTGGGAAAAGACGGTTCTGTTACCGCCGTAGTTACTGTAACCAATACGGGTAAATACGATGGTGCGGAAGTAGTACAACTCTATATCCGTGATCTTGTAGGAAGCATCACCCGTCCGGTGCGCGAGCTGAAGGGGTTCAATAAGATCTTCCTTCGTGCCGGAGAAAGTAAAACAGTATCATTCACCATCACGCGCGACCTGCTCCGGTTCTATGATTATGATATGAATTACGTAGCCGAACCCGGTGATTTCAATATTATGATCGGTGGAAACAGCCAGACGGTGAAGACGGCAAAATTAACACTTAAATAAAGTGATTAGGGTTTAGTGATAAGTGATTAATGCCATGCGGAATAATAGCGCAGCCCACTAATCACTTATCACTAAACCCTAATCACTAAACTTCCCCTCTATATTAATTATGAAACAACTAACAACCTACTTTCCCCTTCTCTTCCTGCTCCTTCTCGGAGCTTGTAAGAATTCGAACCCCGGCAACACTGCCCGACTTACGGACGATGCTTTGATGGACACTGTTCAACGGCGAACCTTCAATTACTTCTGGGAAGGCGCAGAGCCTAACAGTGGTCTTGCCCCCGAACGTATCCACATGGACGGCATCTATCCCGAGAAAGACCAGAACGTTGTCACTTCCGGTGGCAGTGGCTTCGGTATTATGACCATACTTTCAGGTATCGACCGCGGCTACGTCACCCGTGAAGAAGGTCTGGCACGTATGGAAAAGATTGTCTCTTTCCTCGAGAAAGCTGACCGTTTTCATGGAGCCTACCCACATTGGTGGTATGGAGATACCGGTAAAGTGAAACCTTTCGGACAAAAAGACAATGGTGGAGATCTTGTGGAAACAGCCTTCCTGATACAAGGATTACTGGCCGTACACCAATATTACATCAATGGTTCGCCGGAAGAGCAGGCACTTGCCAAACGCATCGATATCCTCTGGCGCGATGTCGATTGGAATTTCTATCGCCAGAGCGATCAGAATGTACTCTACTGGCATTGGAGCCCCGAATATGGCTGGGCAATGGATTTCCCTGTACATGGTTATAATGAATGTCTCATCATGTACCTGCTTGCTGCAGCCTCTCCTACGCATGGTGTTCCTGCCGCTGTCTATCATGACGGTTGGGCACAGAACGGTGCCATCGTCGATCCCCATAAAGTAGAAGGCATCGAACTTCATTTGCGCTATCAAGGTTGTGAAGCCGGACCTCTCTTTTGGGCACATTATTCTTTCCTCGGATTGGATCCGACAAACCTGAAAGATGAATATTGCGCCAGCTACTTCGACGAAATGCGCAACCTGACGCTTGTGAACCGTGCTTATTGCATCCGCAATCCGAAGCACTACAAAGGTTTCGGCCCGGACTGCTGGGGACTGACCGCTAGCTACTCCGTGGGCGGATATGCCGCCCACATGCCGAACGAACGGGACGACCAAGGAGTTATATCCCCTACTGCCGCCCTTTCATCCATTGTCTATACACCGGAGCAGTCGCTGGCTGTGATGCGGCACCTCTACGGAATGGGCGATAAGCTATTCGGGCCTTACGGTTTCTACGATGCCTTTAGCGAAACTGATAACTGGTATCCCAAGCGATATCTCGCCATTGACCAAGGCCCGATAGCCGTCATGATAGAGAACTATCGCACCGGATTGCTATGGAACCTCTTCATGAGCCATCCGGATATACAAAACGGATTGCAGAAACTGGGATTCTCAATAAATAGAAAAGCCGGAAGCAGTACACAATAGTAGTAAATGAGTAGTCCTTGAATTGTTAGAAATCAGGGATATGTATTGGTAGCGAATGTAACGTAATGATTTGTTTTTGCGGTAAAAGTAATGTTTTACCGCAGAAACTTTTTATCTTTGGGGGAACACTTACTAATACCCCCAAAAATCATGAAAAGATTTTTATTGGCTATCTGCGTGATAGCGTTGTCTGTCCTCTCCTACGGGCAAGGCATCAACCAACGAGCCTTCACTTTCGCCTGGCTCAGCGATGTACACCTCAATTCTTTCGCCTATGCCGAAGATGATCTGCGGCAATCCATTGAAGACATCAATGCTAATCCAGATGTTGACTTCACTATTCTCAGCGGCGATGTCACCGAATTCGGTGATACCAAAGAATTCTATCTACTGCAAGACATTCTGAAAGATTTCAGGAAGCCTTATTTCCTCATTCCCGGCAATCATGATGTAAACTGGAGTGAAAACGGATGCACGATGTTCGACAAGATTTTCCAGGCTTCCCATTTTTGTTATGACTGGCAGGGAGTTCGTTTCATCGGCTGTGGCGCCGGACCAAGCCTACGTATGGGACCGCCTCACATCCCCCGCGAAGAGATTCTGTGGCTCGACTCCATCGTCCGTGCTACTCCGGCAAAGCAACCCATTATCTTCATCAATCACTTTCCTCTCAATCAGGACCTGAGTAACTGGTACGAAGTTATCGACATTCTCAAAACACGCAATATCCAGGCAATACTCGGAGGACACCTACACGTGAACCATGCTTACGATGCCGAAGGAATTCCTGCCGTTATAGGTCGTTCTTCCTTAAGAAGGGAAGACCCCATAGGCGGATATAACCTGGTACACCTGCGTGGTGATACACTGGAGTTCAACGAACGGATCATCAAGACCGAAACCCGTCCGGCTTGGAACACTATCCAACTGCAATCTCCTGCCGAAAAGAAGGATACGGTTTACTATCGCCCGGACTTTTCTATCAATGCTACCTACCCTTCCATCCGTGAGGTTTGGAAACTCAAAGATGTGACGGACGTGGCCTCACAAGCCGACATCGATGGTAACCTATACGTTTATACTAATACTGCCGGTGTGGTTCATGCCCTTAATACCACCAACGGAGAAACCTTGTGGACCTACACTACGGGAAACAAAATCTTCTCCGCCCCTTTCATTACCCCGAAACTCGTCATCGTTTCTTCGTGCGACGGTTTCGTCTATGCGCTGGACAAGAAGCGGGGAACCGTACGTTGGAAATACAATACCAACTATCCTATTGTGGCTTGTCCGGTGGTTGCCAACGAAACCATTTACATCGGTAGCAGCAACGGCAAGTTCTACTCACTGAAACTGGCCGACGGCACATTGAACTGGGTTTGCGAAGGTTTGCAGGGATACATAGAATCGCGCCCTGCCGTAAACAAAGAACATGTATATATAGGAACCTGGGGAGCCATGTTCTATGCCATCGACCGAAAGACGGGAAAAAAGGTATGGGAGTTCGACACCAAGCGGGGCAGATATTTTTCACCGGGCGCCTGCTGGCCGATAGTGCTACCTTATACCGATCAAAGCAAGAAGGCCGAACAAGTCATTGTCCTCAGTTCAGATTATTTCATACGTGCCTTCCAGCCCGATAATGGAGAAATTCTTTGGGCTTCCGACAAAGCAAAAGGGCGGGAGTCCCTCGGATTCTCACCGGACGGAAAAACAATGTATGTGAAAGGAATTAAGGATAACATAACTGCCGTAGATATCTCTCACGGGAAGTACACCACACTTTGGAGTACTTCGATGCCATACAAGGGTAATTTCATTCCCACCCGAATGGAAACGACCAGACAATTAGTCTTTATTCCTACCGAATTTGGCGTGCTCCATGCTGTGAAGACAGATGGAAGCGGCATTGCGTGGTCTCATAAAATTTCTCATTCGGCAATCACTTCTCTGATTAATGCAGGGAAAGGAAGGGTAATTGTGATGACGATGGATGGAACAATTATGTGTCTGGAATATCCACTTATCAGATAACTGATAAAAAGAAGAGGTTGCCATAAAGAATGCCCCTCAAAAGTTAAACAAAAAACTTTTGGGGGGCACTTCAATTAAGCTCCCTTTTTTTAATCTGTTTAATATGTCAGTAATGGATTATTCTCCACCGCCACCGCCTTCGCCGCCGCCACTTTTCACATCATCATTACTGATGGTGCGTGCAGCTTTCTTCACGCTGGCCTTCAATTCACCGATACGATAGCTAACGCTTACACCAAAGCGCTGACGAGTATACCGATTCCAGCTATCCTGGGTAAATCCTACACCTTCTATACTTGAAGTAGGACTTGTGTATTTCTTAAAGAAGTTGCTGGCAAATGCTGACAATGTCAAACGCTTATTCAGGAATGACTTATTCACACTCAATCCATAGTCAAAGAAGCTGCTACCCTTTCCTTGCAGCATAATCCAAGGTGTCTGACCATAGATATTCAAACTGATACGCCAATCATGAGGCAAAGATTGCTGCGCACCACCATAGGCAAACAGATTCCAACCGTCATTCTTCAATCCATTGGCACCTTCCATATAAGTATAGTTTCCATAAAAGTTAGCATAGATACGAGTATTAGAAGTAGCATTCCAATTTACATACCCACTCAGACTGGCATTTCTGCTCTTACCGATGTTCTGGTAAGTAGAATAAAGTACCTCTTTACCAGTAGGATTCTGCAAACCTGGAATATCCGTATCCTTCACTTGTTCTGTTACTCGCTCAATGCTATTATTAGTAAAGCTGTAACGTGCTGAAAGATTGATGTTGAACTTCTGAGTAAAGTTACTGTAACTCAGATTGAATGAATGACTCTTTTCACTGTCGAGGTGAGAATTACCCTGACTGATATTAGTAGGATTGCTATCATTCAGATAAGGATTCAGATACCAGATACCCGGACGGTAAATACGCATATTATAGCCGAAACGCAGGTTAGACATATCCGTCAACTTATAGCCGATACTTGCAGAAGGTACCACATCGTCAAAGTTCTTATTGAAGTCATCACCTCTGCCCAACAAGTATTTCACTTCCTGCTTGGTATGTTCATAGCGCACACCCAGTCTTCCGGAGATCTTCTTCACCCTCAGCCCATAACCCATATATGCAGCCAGAATGTCGTTCTGATGTTTATAATGCGAGCTATGCTCTTCATCCAGTACATAGTCTCCCGTAGTTCCTATTTGACGTTCATAACGGTCGTCTTCCGAAGAATTGTCACGGAGAATATATTTAGCTCCGGCTTCCAGTGTATGTATCTTGCCGATAGGCGTTGTATAGTCAGCCTGAAAAGTATGCTCCGTAGTATTCTGAGAACCATCGTTATTCAGGTCATACAAACGCTTCAAGAAGTCTTCCCAATCAGTAGCGGCATGCATATCATTATAAGTGGAGTATGAATCCGAGGTCTGCGGGCTGGTATTGATCTTATAAGATAAGGTAAACATACGGTCTTTCACATGGAACATACGTTGATAGTCAACGCCACCGTCGATAGAATACCATGAGCTCTTACTTCTGCCGTCTGACACATAGCGATATAACTCATTACTTGTGCCGGGTGCAGTAGCCAAAGTATTGTTGATGCTGGTACTATTGTTTCCACCGCCCCAGAGTCCGAATGACATAGAAACCAGACGCAAGGTATCAATTTCATAACTGGCTTCCATGCTACCTGACTGGAAATTACCATGTCCCTTGCTGCTGCCGTCGTAGTCCAGGTCTGAAGAGCCTTCAGTAATATCACCTACCGTACGGCGATTTCCACCGGAATAACTACGTGGGCGGTCATTATAATTATAATTGTAGCGTGCACTCACCGTCAGTTTACCACTCTTCACAGTACCGAACAAACCGCCTCCGGCTCCCATGTTACTAACATTTCCGCTAAATGTAGCTGTATAACCTTCCAATCCGCTACCTACAGTAACGATATTCAGGATACCACCCACACCTTCAGCATCATACTTAGGGCCAGGGTTCGTAATTACCTCAATATGCTTAATAGAATTGGCAGGCATACTTTTCAGTACTTCTGTCGGATTGTTACTCATCATATTGTTAGGTTTACCATTCACATATACCTTAAAGCTACTGCTACCGTTCACCTTGATGTTGTCTTCACCGTCTACCGTGACCAAGGGTACTTTACGAAGCATTTCCAATACAGAATTGGATTTTGAGTCAGGGTCATCCTGCACATTATATTCTATTTTATCGATATCAGCTTTCACCAGCGGTTTTTGGGCTACCACTTCTACTTGTCCCAATTCATTGGAAGCATCCGTAATGTACAGTGTTCCGAAATCAACAAGTTTTTCTCCGGCTTTCACTGTGAAATCTTTCACAATCGTATTTCTACCAATGGAAGAAATCGTCATCACGAAATTACCCGTTCCGGGCACTTTTTCCTGGAACTTACCTTTCATATCCGTAACCAGCATTTTCAGGGCCTTGGCAGGTGCTTCCTTTTTTACGATTTTAATTGTGGCATAAGGTTCTCCTTCCTGTGTCAGCGAATCAAGCAAGACTCCCTTAATCTGGAACAGAGGTGCCGCATTCTGTGCCGCTACCAATGAGGATACCACCAGCATAATGAGCAGCAAAGAGCATTTAATTTTCATTTCTGTTTTTGTTTGTTTGATGAATATTTAGTTGACTGTTTTTGTATTAGACGTATAATGTAGTCATTTTGTCACATGGATGCAGCAAAAATAGGCTCTTTTTCTTTATCTACGAGAATTTCGGAGTTAAAAAAGCACAAAGAAAAGGGGATAATAGAGAATATTTGTAAGTATCCTAATAAAATCTATAGCAAATAGAAGAAAAGAAGCAAACAGACATTGATTGCAATCACACCACCAAACCCACGCAATACCCACCGGCGCAACGGGCTCTTCCCACCTGCAAAAAACAACGCATAGCACATATTTACGGCAATATTGCTCACAATAGCCTGCATACAGCAAGCCGTCACCACCATAACAGCAACTCCCGAACCTTGCAATAAATTCAAAATAAACGGAGTAATATCACTCAGCCCGGCAATAAACGACAGCACATTCAATCCACCAGTACCCGTATAAAGTAAAGTGTAATGCGTCACAATAGTGAATATCACAAACAGAACGGCAAAAATAAGTGCAACCTTAAATTCCAACGGGTTGCTGCTATCTTCTTCTTCAGCCTCTTCATCTGTTGCCGGAACTTGTTTACGCTTCCGATGCAGATACCAAGCTACTCCGGCTGTCACTAAAGACATAATAAGCAAATATGGATAGATAGCCGCAAGAATTTCCTTACTGAATATACCTATTAATATAAGGAAACGGAGAAACATCATACTTACAGCCAACAACATGGCTGCTGCATATTCCGGCGCTTCCTGCGCAGGCGCCTTACGGCTCTTGCGTGCCAGCACGGAAATGGTTGCCGTGCTACTATATAAACCACCGATGATACCGGATACCAAAATACCGGATTCATGGAAAACATACCGCCTCAGCAAGTAAGACAAATAAGAGATGCCGGATACCACCACCGTAGCCAGCCAGACGGTATAAGGAGTGAGATTTATATCCGGTATCAGATTTTCGTTGGGCAGCATGGGTAAGATAATACCACTGATGGCAAGGAACTTGGCTAAAGTGATCATTTCGTCATTCTTCATACGCTGCGCAAGTTCCGTAAAGGTATGCTTCAATTCTGTAAAAAGCAATACCGTCACCACCACCATCACATAAAACCAAGAAGGTTGCGTGTCCACAATGGGAGCAATACAATAAGTGATCAGTGCAATAATAATGGTAGTAACTCCGAATACATGGAATTGAGATTGCTTGACGTAATAATTCAGCCCGAGCAGCAGACCTAATATCGCTCCCCCACCCATAAACAAGCGATATTCCACCGGATCGAGAATATAAAGCAAATAACCCAGAATACCTATAAAAGTGAACGTACGGTCCGTACCGAACAAGGTCGTTTCACCTTCACGCTTCAAACTGATTTTCCGCTGTGAAAGACCTATCAATAAAGAGAATAAGGTTACCAGTACAAAAGTTACCAATTCTCTCGGCAGATATTCATAAAGTTTCTCCATTTCCTGCTCTAAATATATCTAATTAGCAGCCGGTTGCAAAGAGTTAACTTCCTGTTGACAAGAACTTAACTTCTTGCGGACAAGGTATTAACTTCCTGTCGACAGGCTGTTACACTTCACCAGGTCGTATAGGGACACTTCCTCAATTGTGAGTTATAGTAACGAATATCACCCGTCACCTCCTCACCTATGAAGTCCGGTTTCTCGAAAGCCTCGTCTTCCGAAGCCAATTCTACTTCAGCAACTACCAGTCCTTCGTTCTCACCGTAGAACTCATCCACCTCAAACGTATGCCGCCCGCTCCGTACCAGATAACGGGTCTTATCTATAACTCCCGGTTCACAGAGCTTCATCAGCTCCTCCGCTTCATTCAGTGGAATTTCTTTTTCCCACTCATAACGGCTGAGGCCTGAGGCATCGGAAGCACCTTTTATCGTAAGGTATCCCTTTCCGCTACGGATACGTACCCGTACGGTTCGGCCCCTTGCGCTACTGATATAACCTTGCACAATACGGCTTTGTTCATACGCCCTCGATTTATAATCCCCCGTCACGAGGAATTTCCGTTCTATTTCTTGTGACATCTATTTCTTATTTCCCCAAGAAAGAGTATCCTATCAGCATTACCAGCACCAATATCAATGCAGATACACCAATAATCAACAACACTTTCTTAGCTTGTTCTTCTTCTTTACGGCTATGCATAACCTTTTTCTTATTCTTTCCCATAATGTGCTTTTAGTATTAAAGTTCAACTGATAACAAAGTAACATGAAATTCGGGAAGTTTCCAAAATAAAAGAGAAAATTTATTCATATCAACTTAATATCTTCTCCCTACCTATCAAATATGATTCACTTAAAAAAAGAATGGGTATCACCTTTCCTTCATCAGGTGATACCCATTTACTGTATAGCAGAGTTTTGATTTATTCTCCTTGTCCTGCAAACTCCATCAGATACGCCTTGATGAAACCGTCTATCTTGCCATCCATCACTCCATTGACATCCGAAGTCTGGAAGTTAGTACGGTGGTCTTTTACACGACGGTCGTCGAATACGTAGCTTCGTATCTGAGAGCCCCATTCGATTTTCTTCTTACCGGCTTCCACCTTAGCCTGTTCAGCCATGCGGTGCTGAAGTTCTTTATCATACAGGATAGAACGCAGCTGACGCATTGCATTTTCACGGTTCTTGGGCTGGTCGCGGGTTTCCGTATTTTCAATCAGGATTTCTTCTTCCTCGCCCGTATACGGGTCTTTGAATTGATAGCGCAGACGAACACCAGACTCCACCTTGTTCACATTCTGACCGCCGGCACCACTGGAACGGAAAGTATCCCAAGAAATATTGGCAACATTAATGTTCACCTCGATAGTATCATCTACCAGCGGAGTGACAAAGACCGAAGCGAAAGAGGTCATACGCTTACCTTGCGCATTGTAAGGAGATACACGTACCAGACGATGCACACCGTTTTCTCCTTTCAGGTATCCATAAGCATAATCACCCGAAATTTCGATGGTACAAGTTTTGATACCTGCTTCATCACCTTCCTGCAAGTTGGAGATCACAGCTTTATAACCATTGGTTTCAGCATAGCGCAAATACATACGCATCAGCATGCTTGCCCAGTCCTGGCTTTCCGTACCACCTGCACCGGAGTTAATTTTCAACACACAGTCCATCTGGTCGGCCTCTTCTCGAAGCATATTTTTCAATTCAAGCTCATCGATAGCAGTGGAAGCCTTAGCATAAGCTTCGTCTACCTCTTCCTCCGTAACAAGTTCGTCTTTGTAGAAGTCAAAAGCCAGCTGCAACTCTTCCGACAATGTCTTTATTTCATTATAACCGGCTATCCATTGTTGCAAACCTTTCACCTTTTTCATCTGCGCTTCGGCAGCCTTCTGGTCATCCCAAAAACCGGGAGCCTGGGTACGCAACTGTTCTTCTTCTACTTGGATTTTCTTTCCTTCTATATCCAAATAGCGATAGAGGGCTTCGGTGCGCTCCTTTACGTCTTTCAGTTGTTCTATGGTAATCATAATCTATGAAAATAAACCTTCAAGTTAAAATATTTACTTTTTGCGTGCAAAGGTATGAAAAAAACGCATATTTTTGCAGTTATCAATCTAATAAGTCAGCTTATGAACAAACTATTCCGACAAATTGGTTTAATGCTTATCCTACTGGTAGCGATAAGTTTAGGAAGTTGTACTTCAAAGTACAGTTATGAAACAGTTCCCAACGATCCGCTGAAAGCGCGCATCTACACTCTGGACAATGGTCTGAAAGTTTACATGACCGTTAACAAGGAAACACCGCGCATACAGACGTACATTGCCGTACGTGTAGGTGGAAAGAACGACCCTGCAGAAACAACCGGGTTAGCTCACTACTTTGAGCACCTGATGTTCAAAGGTACCACAAACTTCGGCACCCAAAACTACGAGATTGAAAAGCCTTTGCTCGACCAGATCGAAGCACAGTTTGAAATCTATCGTAAGACTACCGATAGTCTTGAGCGTAAAGCTATTTATGCAAAAATAGACAGTATCTCTTACGAAGCTTCCAAGTATGCCATTCCTAACGAATACGACAAGCTGATGGCTGCCATCGGTGCCAACGGAACGAATGCCTATACCAGCTTCGACGTAACTTGCTATACAGAAGATATCCCCAGCAACCAGATTGACAACTGGGCCAAAATCCAGGCAGAACGTTTTGAAAATTGCGTAATCCGTGGTTTCCATACTGAGCTGGAAACGGTTTATGAGGAAAAGAACATGTCACTGACCCGCGACCCGCGTAAGGTATACGAGGCTGTACTTTCTTCTCTCTTCCCACACCATCCTTACGGCACACAGACCGTACTTGGTACACAAGAAGACCTGAAGAATCCTTCTATCACCAATATCAAGGAATATTATAAGAAATGGTATGTGCCCAACAACATGGCTATCTGTCTTTCAGGTGATTTCGATCCCGATCAGATGATTGCAACCATTGATAAGTATTTCGGTGGTTTGAAACCGAATCCTGATCTGCCGAAACTGGATTTACCGAAGGAAACTCCAATAACAGCACCTGTTGTACGTGAAATTCTGGGTCCGGATGCTGAAAGCGTTGCCTTGGCATGGCGTTTTCCCGGAGCAGCAGACAAAGACGTAGAGACTTTGCAAGTGGTTTCCCAAATACTTTATAACGGACAGGCCGGTTTGATAGACTTGGATCTGACACAACAGCAAAAGACTCTGAGCGCTTATTGTTATCCGATGACTATGAGCGACTACAGTGCATTCATGATGCAGGGACGCCCCAAACAAGGACAGACATTGGACGAAGTCAAAGACCTCTTATTGGGCGAATTGAAGAAACTCCGCGAGGGTGACTTTGACGAAAAAATGCTGGAAGCCAACATCAACAACTTCAAGCTGTATCAGATGCAACAGTTGGAAAACAATGACGCACGTGCAGATATGTTCGTTGAATCATTCGTAAACGGTAGCGACTGGGCAGATGAAGTGACTGCTCTCGACCGCATGTCTAAACTGACAAAAGATGACATCGTAGCTTTTGCCAACAAATACTTGAAAGATGATAACTATGCCGTTATCTACAAGAAGCAAGGCAAAGACCCGAATGAAAAGAAGATGTCGAAACCTGAAATCACTCCTATCGTAATGAACCGCGATACAGTCAGCACCTTCCTGAAAGAAATTCAGGCAAGTGTAGTGACTCCTATTGAACCGGTATTCCTGGATTATTCCAAAGACCTCACTCAGTTGAAGGCCAAATCGGATATTCCTGTACTCTACAAACAAAATACAACGAATGACATCTTCCAGTTGATTTATCTTTTTGATATGGGTAACAACAATGACAAGGCATTGGGTACTGCTGCTCAATATCTGGAATACCTCGGTACAGCCGACATGACTCCGGAAGAAGTAAAAAGCGAATTCTACCGCCTTGCTTGTTCATTCTTCGTATCTCCGGGTGCAAAACGTACTTATGTAGTGCTCTCCGGCCTCAGCGAGAACATGCCTGCTGCGATGGCTCTCTTCGAAAAACTGATGGCAAATGCCAAAGTTAATCCGGAAGCTTACACCAATATGGCTAATGATATCCTGAAATCACGCAAGGATGCCAAGCTGAATCAGATGCAAAACTTCTCACGCCTAGTGACTTATGCCACTTATGGTCCGAAGTCTCCGTCAACCAACATATTGACCGAAGCTGAACTGACTTCTATGGATCCACAAGAACTTGTAGACCGTATCAAGCAGTTGAACAGCTTCAAACATCGTATTCTTTATTATGGCCCCAATAATCAGGATGAATTACTTGCCATCATCAATAAAGAACATCAGGCTCCGGAAACATTGAACGAAATTCCGGAAGGAAATAACTTCGAACCGTTGCTCACACCGGAAACGAAGATTTTCATTGCTCCGTATGAAGCTAAGCAAATTTACATGTCACAAGTCTCCAATAAGGGAGAGAAATTTGATCCTGCTGCAGAATCAGGCCGCCAATTGTATAACGAATACTTTGGTGGCGGTATGAACTCTATCGTATTCCAGGAAATGCGCGAAAGCCGCGGTCTCGCTTACTCGGCATGGGCCGGTATGCTGAAACCGTCTTACCTGACTGATCCTTACACTCTCCGTACGCAGATTGCTACGCAGAACGATAAGATGATAGATGCAATCAATACATTCAATGATATCATCAACAACATGCCTGAATCAGAAGCTGCTTTCAAACTTGCTAAGGATGGTATGATTGCCCGCATGCGTACTGACCGTACTATCAAGATGGATGTCATCTGGGATTATATCAGTGCTCAATATTTGGGACAGAATGTAGATAGCCGCATCAAACTGTACAATGATGTACAGAATATGACGTTGCAGGATGTTATCGACTACCAGAACAAGTGGATCAAGGGACGTACATATACTTATTGTATTCTTGGTGACAAGAAAGAATTGGATATGGAAAGCCTGAAGAAGGTAGGTCCGGTGATTGAACTGAAACAGGAAGATATCTTCGGATACTAAAATTCTCGGTAAATAAAAGCGCAAAAGGGCTGTGCGGTAACGTACAGTCCTTTTTGTTTGCTTTTCTCCTTAATTCCGATCTATAAATACTCCTTATTACACAAAAATTCCCCCTTCACCGTTGTATGATTCCGTACTTTTGTCCACGTATTCATATTTTATCACATATCAAAGAACATAAGACAAACCATGAAACGTTTATCTATTTTTATTGTGGGAATAATGGTGGCTGTGGTAGCTATGTCCCGCACATTCGACATGAAACAGTTGGGAGCAGATGCCAAAGGTATCAAGTCCTGTACGGAACTAATCAACCGAACCATTGAAAAAGCAGCTTCAGAAGGCGGCGGAACTATTTATTTCCCTGCCGGAACTTACCTGACTGCTACCATTCACATGAAAAGTAACATAACGTTGTACTTGGAATCGGGTGCAGTTTTGCGTTTCTCCGACAAGTTTGAGGATTATCTGCCCTTCGTCACCTTACGTTGGGAAGGTACTGTGATGAAAAGTTTATCACCACTGATTTATGCACACTCAGCAGATAACGTAACCATTTCCGGGCGCGGTACACTGGATGGAAACGGATTAAAGTGGTGGCTGTGGGAATTTGATACCCGGAAAGTGATAAAAGAAAACGGCGGCAAACTCCCTGCCTTGGATAAACTGCAGCAGATGTGGGTGGACGCTAATAAAGATCTGGAAATATCCGACTATTACAAACCCTCATTAGAACGCCGTATGTTCCGCCCGCCTTTTATCCAGTTCTACGAATGTACCAACATCCTTATCGAAAATGTAAAGATCATAAACTCTCCTTTCTGGACTATCAATCCGGCATTTTGTGATAACGTGACAATACACGGGATTACTATCAATAATCCGTCAAGCGATCCCAAAGGCCCCAATACGGATGGCATCAATCCGAGTTCCTGCCGAAATGTACGCATCTCCGATTGTCTTATCAGCGTTGGAGACGATTGTATCACCATCAAATCCGGACGTGATGCTGATGGACGTAAATATGGAAAAGCCTGTGAGAACATTACAATCACCAACTGTATTATGCTTTCCGGGCATGGTGGAGTAGTCATCGGTAGTGAAATGTCAGGTGGAGTAAAAAGAGTGGCAATATCCAATTGTGTATTTGACGGAACTAATGCCGGTATCCGGTTAAAAGCATCCCGCGGGCGCGGCGGTGTAGTAGAAGATATCCGGGTAGATAATATTGTAATGAAGAATATTCAGGGAGATGCCTTTATCTTCGACTTGTTTTATGACCGTTTATCGAAAGTGGAGCCTGTAAGTGAACGTACACCTATCTTCCGCAATATTCATTTGAGTAATGTCACAGGAAATGATATAAAACGAATAGGATATATAAAAGGAATTGAAGAGATGCCTGTATCCGAACTCTCCTTTTCCAATATGAATATAGTAGCCGAACAAGGATTTAAAGCGGAAACAGCAACAGATATACGATTTAACAATGTCAGCTTTACAGTGGACGAGGGACCATCATTCTACTTCAGACAATGCAATGGCATATTCCTGAATGATGTACGTTCAAAGAAGCCGATTGCCAATCAGCCGGTAGTAAATATAGAGAAGGATGTGGAGAATGTGAATATCATTCATTGCGACTCCACACAGATCATGAGAAAATAACTTCCAACAGATGATATACAAATTACGCGGGTCTTTAAGTGCCCCGCGTAATCTGATATTCAAGAAGTACTCTTTATTACTATTTTATGGTAACTAAAGTTCGTTGCAAAGATTCATCCTCCGAACTGCCACCTACCATAATATCATAAGTTCCCGAACAGACTCTCACTGTATTGGTTTGTTCATCCCACCACTCCAATTCCTTATCTTTCAAATCGAACTCTATGTTAACAGTCTGTCCGGCTGGGATAAATACACGCTTGAAAGCACGTAGTGTTTTTACAGGACCTTCCGCATCACCTTGTCTTTTAAGATAAACCTGAACGACTTCTTCACCGTCGCGTTTTCCCGCATTTGTGACCGGAACAGTTAACTTCAAAGTTTGTCCGGCAGTAACCTCACTCTTATCAAGAACAACTTTACCATAACTGAAAGTAGTGTAACTCAACCCATATCCGAATGAGAACAGCGGGGTATCCTGCATGTATCTATAAGTTCTCCCGGTCATATTATAATCTTCGAAATCAGGAAGCTGAGATACATTTCGATAAAATGTTACCGGTAATCTACCCGCCGGATTATAATCGCCAAACAGCACTTCGGCAACTGCCGTTCCACCTTGTTGTCCCGGATACCAAGCCTGCAGAATGGCTTCACATTTCTTAGTTTCAGGTTCCAATCCGATAGGAGATCCGGAACAGTTAACCAAGATAATCTTTTTGCCGGCACGGTACAAAGCATCAATCAGCTCACGCTGAACTGCCGGAAGTTCAATATCCGTACGGTCACCTTTCTTAAAGCCAGGCAGGTTGACTCCCATTTCTTCTCCTTCAAGACTGGGAGAAATACCACTTGCGAAAATAACGATATCTGCCTCCTTCACTTGCTCGACGGATTTCTGAATATCGACCTCTCTCTTGAAGCCAAGATCGAAATTTAACTGAGCATCACTCCGAAGATATTCAAAATCGAGTTCTATGTCATAGGATTGACCAGCCTGTACTTTCATGGCATGAGTCGTTTTACGGGCACCATGCTTATTAGAGAAACTTTTCACCTCTTCTCCATTTACACGAAGACGCCCGTTTCCGTAACAGTATACTTCAAGTACGATTTCTCCGGATTGTACAGGAGTAAATACACTATTATAAGTAGCAGAGAAGTCCGTCAGATTTACTCCCGGAGCGAAAACCGTGGCACCCGAAGTGCAGAAACGGAAAGGAGTGGTGACCTGAGTAGTAGTCACAGGACTACCTTCACGCGTCAGATTATTCCAGTAACGGGCAGTGAAACCAGGGCCATCCACCGACTTACATTGGCTGAATGCACTATGAATCAAGGTTCTTTCTACCCACGGGCAACCTTGTTCATAAATCAGTTTATCATCAGCGCCGAGCAAATTCCGCACTCCATCCAGAATAGTTACAGTGTGCGGCGGCATTCCATTGTAATTTCCCCATTGCATGACAGAATCATTGGCATTGGGGCCCATAACAGCTACTGTCAGCCCTCCACGCCTCAACGGCAAAAAGTTATCCTTATTCATCAGTAACGTCATGGATTTACGGGCTATTTTCAATGCCAATGAATCATGGGCAGCAGAAGCGACTACAGAGAAAGGTATTTTTGCCCAAGATACTTTTTCCAAATCATCCATTTCTCCCAGCTCGAAACGGGCTTTCAACAAACGTTTCACGGAAGTATTTACTTTTTCTTCAGAGATCAATCCTTTTTTTACACTTTCCACCAAAGCTTTATAACTGGAACCACATTCCAAATCAGTACCACTCACTACAGCTGCGGCAGAAGCAGACTCAGCATCCGGATGCGTGTGGTGTCCACGGTCATTATAAAAATCGGCAATGGCACCACAATCGGACACAACTATACCATCAAACCCCCATTCATCGCGTAAGATTTGCATTAACAAGCGGTTGCTGCCACAACAAGGTTCACCTTCAAAACGGTTGTAAGCGCACATCACTTCTTTTACTTCTCCTTCTTTCACTAAGGCTTCGAAAGGTGGCAAATATGTTTCATACAAATCGCGAGGTTTGATATTCTCCGCATTAAAAGAATGGCGGTTCCATTCGGGACCGGAGTGTACGGCAAAGTGCTTGGCACAAGCATGCAACTTATCATAGTCTCCGTCTGCAGGGCCCTGCAACCCTTTTACTACCATTACTCCCATCCGGCTTGTAAGATAAGGGTCTTCGCCATAGGTTTCGATACCTCTCCCCCAACGCGGGTCACGATAAATATTGACCGTAGGCGTCCACATAGTTAATCCCTGATAACGCTCACGGCTGCCTTTAGATGAATAATAAGTATTCTTGGCACGCGCCTCATCAGACACGGCAGTGAATACATCATATACCGTTTCGGGGCTAAATGACGCAGCCATACCTATAGGCTGAGGAAAAACGGTAGCTAACCCTGCACGAGCAACCCCATGTAGTGCCTCATTCCACCAATTATACGGTTTTATACCCAATCGTTCCACGGGACGGGAACCATCCATCATGAGTTGTACCTTTTCTTCCAGTGTCAGTTCTTTCACCAACAGGTCTGCACGTTCTTCAGGAGACAATGAGGTGTTTTTGTAAGATACTTGTCCACAACCGGTCAAGACTAAAATAGGCAATAGATAAAAAAGTTTCTGTTTCATACTTTAAAGTTCAATTAATAGAACTTTGCAAAAGTACAAAACAGAAACTTCTTTTATGGGGAAATATTAGTTGTTGAAGTGTATTTTTTTACTCTTCGTACATCTTATCTATCAACTCCTTGTAGTTCTTTGCAACTACAGGGCGCTTCAACTTCAAGGTATTAGTCAGTTCACCACGTTCCATGCTGAAAGGTTCGGGTAAAAGAGTAAAGCGCTTCACTTGCTCATAGTGTGCAAACTGCTGTTGCAAGGTATCTATGCGAGCACGGAACAAACCGATCACCTTAGGATGCTGCAGCAGCTCTTCCATATCCTTATATTCAATCCCTTTTTCCTTGGCATAATCTTTCACGAAGCCATAGACCGGAACAATAAGGGCAGACACAAATTTACGCTGGTCGGCAATAATGGCAATCTGATCAATGTAACGATCAATAGCCAGTTTCGTCTCCAACGCTTGCGGACTAATGTATTTTCCGTTGGAAGTTTTAAACAAGTCCTTGATCCGCTCCGTCAGATATAGCTGCCCGTCTTTCATATAACCAGCATCACCGGTATGGAACCAGCCATCTTTATCAATAGCAGCAGCAGTAGCTTCCGCTTTCTTATAATAACCTTTCGTGATAGTCTTTCCACGCAGAAGTATTTCGTTCTCCTCACCGATTTTCACTTCCACATCGGGCATTATCGTACCTACCGAACCTATTTCATAACCTTTGTTGAGGAAACAGGAGACAGTAGCCGTCGATTCGGTCAGACCATAACCAACCAACATATTGATGCCTACCGAATGAACAAATTCACAGATTTCATCGGGCACGGCAGCTCCCGCAGTAGGGAAGAAATTACCGTTCTCAATACCAATCGTCTTTTTCAATAAAGCATAAACTGTCTTTTCGTAGAACTTATATTTCAGTTGGTTCATCAATGGCGGAGTTTTACCTTTACGCAGATAATCTATGTTATGTATCTTACCTACCTTAATGGCATCCAGCATCATAGCTTTCTTCAAGCCTGTTTCCTGAGCAATCTTCTCCTGCACACCGGCATACACTTTTTCCCAAAAACGGGGAACACTGCACATCAATGTCGGACGGATTTCTTTAATGGTAGTCTGGATATCCACAGGACGGAGGTTAATGCAAATCTGCACGCCTTTATGAATACAAAGATATGTCCATGCTTTCTCGAAGACATGTGTCAAGGGAAGGAAATTCATGGAAACATCCTGATCAGTCATATCTACCAGACGGATATCATGGATACGGAAAGCCTCCATATAGTTAGAGTGATGCAACATTACCCCCTTCGGTTCGCCAGTAGTACCGGATGTATAAAGAATGTTCGCAAGGTCATCATCCGATGCACGGGAAGTACGTTCTTCCACGATATCGTTGTTCGGCAAAGCTTTTCCTGTCTCCAAAAACTCGTCGAAATAGATGGAAGTCATGTCACGAGGGTCGCGTACAACAGCCCGGTCGAAGATGATCAATTGCTGCAATGATTGACAAAAGCCAAAAACACTGAAAGCCGCATCATACTGGAATTGCTCGCCTACGAAGATGTAACGTATCTGAGCATCATTGATAATGTACTGTGCCTGTGCCGGTGAACTGGTAGCATACAGAGGTATGGTCACTGCACGGTTAGCAAATGCCCCGAAATCCACATAAAGGCATTCGGGCTTGTTCTGAGAAAAGATTCCTATGTTTTCTTCCTCCTGCACTCCTAACTCTACGAGTGCATTCGCAACTTGTCGAACTGTTTGTGAGAATTGATTCCAAGTGATGGGTATCCACTGCGACGTTTCGTAATCCCTGTATTTCAGAGCCACCTTGTCGCCATACTTCTCTGCCCGTCGATGTACGAGGACAGATAAATGATGATAAGTCATATTATTCATATATTGGTAAATACGGCACAAAGGTAGTGGTTTCATTTGAAACTATTTCTATATTGAGAATTAAATATTTAGTATATACTTCTGTAATATTAGTACTATCCTACTATAAAAAGAAGCAACTACTCTACATTTTTATTCGTTTTTCCAAAGAAACACAAATATATGTATATATTTGTAGCCGATAGTTTTTTAAATATCAATACAATAACTTAACTGATATGAAAAAGATTCTAGCATTAGTCGCCATACTGGCGATAGGTTTAGGGAGTGTAAACGCACAGGAAAGCCTCAGATGGGGTATCACGGCAGGTATGAATGTAAGCAATATCAAAGTTAGCGGCTTTGATAGCCGGGTAGGTTTCCATGCTGGTGTTAAGGCAGAACTTGGATTGCCCCAAGTAACAGAAGGAGCTTATATGGATTTCAGCGCATTACTTTCTTTAAAAGGAGCTAAAGTAGATGGCGGCGCTTTAGGTAGTATCAAACTGAATCCTTGCTATTTAGAGATTCCTGTACATATCGGTTACAAATATGCTGTAAATGATAATTTCACTTTATTTGCTAATGCAGGTCCTTATATTGGAATCGGATTATTCGGGAAGTTAAAAACAACGGGCGAAATCAAGAATGAACTTGAATCCAGTATTGGTACTTCATCTGAAAATATTTTCGGTGATGACGGTTTCAAACGTTTTGATCTTGGTTTGGGGTTAAAAGCCGGTATGGAGTTCAGCAAAAAATACCAGATTTCCATTGGTTACGATTTCGGTTTAACAGAAACTTCAGATGCAGGAACCAAGAATCGGAATCTGATGATTTCTTTAGGATTTATGTTCTAAACAATATAGAATGATTAGAAAAAGGGCACCATAAGTGCCCTTTTCTGTATATTTTTCAATTGGCTTACCACAGCATTACTCTTGAATTTTCAACAGAAGTTGATGCAACGACACTTCTTTCTTCACCACCCGTTTCTCTCCATCAAGTAAATACATCATCGGCATATCAGGTAATAAATAGCGTTCTTCCTGGCATATACAACCCATATCGAAACCTGTAAGCCACTGGGTAGGCAGATCTTTCAAGGAACAGTTCCACAAGTCTCGATCTTCTCCTACGCAAATGGCAAGCACGGTAAGTTGCCCACTTTCTATCTGTTGTTGCAGACAGGAAGCGGTGCTCAAAGCGGTGATGATTTCCCGACAATGTAAACAATCGGGATCGTAGAACAATAGCAATAACCTATAGGTAGCAGGGACGGTGTATAAGGTTTGCAATTCACCATTAGGTGTGAGATAAGTAAAGTCGGTTGCCATTGTGCCGGGACGGTTCTTCAAGGCAGCGGAAAGCAGAAAACGAAAACGCGACTTTTCTGTTTCGTCCAGTAGGGAGGTACCTACAATTTCTTCCAAAAAGGGAATGAAGTATTCTTCATTCTGCATGGGTGAGCCGAAAGTGTAGAGATGCTTCTCTGCCAGTCGTGCCAAGAGTCGGTAAGCGGTTTCGTCAACTTCAGCACGCTGCATCAAACTCTTTACAGCCATGATACGGGCTTCGGCTTGAACATGCGGGAAGAGGGAAAAATAGCTAATGAGGTTCTGTTCCATAAAAATGGAGTTGCGGCTGTGCAGGGTATCCGCAAAGTTCAAACTGTCCCAAAAGTGCGTCAAAAGGTAGGCGGCACGCTCTTGGGGAGTGCGCAGGGGGACGAGGATAGCGGCAAACATAAGGCATAGCAACAGAAATATTTTACTACTCATTTTCACCGAACAAGAAATCAGGGATCCTCTACACACCGAATGAAGCAGGCATCACTGTGATTTGTCCTACTCTTGGCATCAGGTTCATCCGGTTCGCCTAGCTCCTTTTTAAATACATTATTGGCAGGCATATAATTAAAATCCAACGTAAAATAATTAAAATCCCAAGCTATAACATCTTTATAAACCGTTCCATTTCGTGTTAGATTTGCATTTTTATCAAGCCAATAGATTGCCCCAGGACGCCGATAAAGGTCAAAAAGCAAAGGCCTGTCTTTTGCCTCAGAGGCAGGCATAGCTTCAGTTCGTCCCGCAGCGTATCTTAATACGGCAGATTCCCAGCTATCTTTCCGATCTCTATGTTTACGATGTCCATGTCCAGCCACTCCTATAGGAAAAAACAGATTCCTGCCACCATAGGTATCATCTTCCGATGTGTTATATACAAAAGTTCCACGCATTCCATAACCAGCTCCTGTGTCACCTTTTTTTTGATGCTTGCTATATATATATCCATATACCTCCTCTGTTTTGGAAAGCGTCTCTGTCGCCTCATTTCCATAAAGCACTCCATAAGCTTGCTCAATATCATCATTATTCCACAAGACTTCATAGTCTTGTAAAGAAGCTACCACAACTGTTTTCCCATCCACAGTACCAGATTCAAAGTTCCCCTGATAAGTATCAGCTGCTATATCTATCCACTTCTTCTTATTATTAATATCTCCTGCAATTACATATTCTTTCCAGCCCTCGCTATTAAAATTATTAAAAGAATTATTTACCGCATCAAGCGGCTCCTTCCAATTGCCGAATCTAAACAATGAACCTTCATCCAACGGGCATTGCCCCTCTTTGTTTTGGGTTCTCATATTACAAGCATGCCATTTTCTTCCATTCGAAATTAAAGCCATAGGTGCTTTACCTTGACGAACAAATATCAAATGAACGCAACTGTAATTATGGTATTCCACCCGAACAATAGCACAACGCGACTCCGTTTCTTTTATTTCCCCATTGAATCCGATTGTAAAATCAATAGGAGTACCCGTACTTCCCTTTATTGTGTCACTCCCTCCATCAAGAGTAACAAAATTCTTTGGTCCTCTCACTACATAAGCTTTCCACGCCCCTTCTGAAGTAAAGGTTTCGAAGGAGTCACTGGATTCCTTAGGAAGACGTTTTAAGACAACATGAAAAGGCGTAGTTGAGTTATATTCGCGCCAAACACCCTTGGGATTTACTACACGACGTACTTGTATGACTGTAGATTTACCCTCTACTGTTTCCGTATCATTAGGATCACCCACTTTCTCCATTACAGCCGTGAATTTAATCACGGCCTTACGCTGGTAAGCTACATAAGGATTATTTCCAGTATATCCGGTAACGGGTATCATCTGTTTAGCACGAGTATATATGGGTAAATTGAAAATATATACATTTTTGTCTTGATCATATTTCATCGTATATGTACCATCAGTGGCAATATTATCTACGGTATTCAGTTCTCCGTCTTTATAATAAACCCTACTACCACGTTGATGTTCTTCATAATAGGTTTGATTAGTCCATTTTTTACCACTATTATCTGTCTCTTCAATCACAGTCATTTTAGTCTTTCGTAAAGAAAGAAATCCATTCCACACATTCTTCTGAGCAGTAGGAGTCGCATCCGGATCCATTTGCTTAAAATACTCCAATGCTGGGTCCGGTTTATAAGGTGCCCAAGCATTTGAATCAATCTTCGCCTCAAATGACTTCAACCGATACCCCTCCCGCACATTAACCTTTACAGGCATTGTTGCCGAATGATTATAAAGATATGAAATATAGTAAGGCACAGGTGCTTGAATACTAGGCACCTCTTCTTTGTACTCAATATGCCAGTCAGCATCATTGGCAAAACGATTGAACACTAATGTCAATTTATAGTGATGATTTCGTTCAGCATTGTAATCCGTTTCCACATCCTTACCAAGCATAAAACGAAATTTAATTTTTCCACTTCCAGGTCTCTCTGGATGAATAGAGTGATAATAACCTTCTACTTCGATATAGGTGCCATAAGGTTTGTCATCTTTCAAACTATACGTCTCGTCGTCTTCAAAACCGGGAGCATCAAGCACTCCGTCCCCCTCCTTGTCCTGCCGTTTATCTTTTCCGTTACCTTGCATGTTTTCGTAAAAGAAAAGCGACGTTAAATCTTCAGCATGAGCTGCTTTTTTACCACCTTTTTTCTCGTACTCGTCTTTGGTCAAAGCAACCTCACAACCGGAATAATAATACGGCTTACCTTTGGTGATACGGGCCTTCCAGAACTCATTATACTCTGTCGCACCTTTTGCATAATCAATAGACTCTCCTACCGTCACAAGATCTTCTACTTTTTGTATGATATTCGTATCTCCTAACAGACAGACAGATGGAATATCTCTAATCGTTACGGATTTAAGGTAAACGAATATCCCTTCCTCAAGTTTAGATCCATCATATGCAATCGTTATCTTTGATGCCGCCCGCCGTATCCAAGCATGCAATACCATCCCCCCTTTATTGATAGTCAGCAATGGCGCATCAGCCTCCGTAGAAGCTTCGCTAAAGAATCCGAACATTTGTTTATTGGCAGCAATGTTCGCCACGTTCCATTTAAGGGAAATACTTTTTAATCCCTCTTTTGTCTTTATAGCCTCCTCGTATTCGGAGAGGTCGTCCATGTTTGCCACCGCATAGATATAATAATACCCGAAAGGAACGGTCAGTTTGAAGTCCGCATGGGGAGTCTTGGATTCGGCGGGGGGAAGATCCTTGTTTTCACCACCGATTGATTCGGTTTTGTGGTCTGTGCGCTCTTCTTCCGAAAGCACGTATTCCCCTTCTTTGGGGATACTTCCGGCTTTTGCTTCAATTAACGGATATTTCTTCACTAACTTTCCTTCCACATCATACAGTAGCACACAAAGGCTGTTGATATCCTTTATCGCATCACCAGGCGTACGTGTACTCCCGTTCAGCGCAGGCATAAGGGGTTTGAACTTCACGGTTCCGCTGATGACGCTTTCCCCCTCACCTATGATTCCGCCACCATACAGCAACTCATCCTTACAGGAAGCCGTACAAAGAAGTAGTACACATAAAAATATGTATGTCAAAAAGTTGTGTTTCATATCTTCTGTCATTTTTTCAAGTATGTTTCTATACTATAAGGAGCAATTAGTTCTTCAGTATTTTCTTATTCCTCCGGATTAACCGGCTTTTCCGGGTCGCCCAGTCCGAATACAGGATCCAGCTCCACTTCCCAATAAGGTTCCACATCCACTTCCCAGTCGAGCGTATAATCATTGAAACTGACATTTACCTTTACGTGCGTGTTGCGGAAAAGGGAGGCAAGATGCTCCAAACCAGCACTATATTTTCTTTCGACCTCTCTCCGCTGCGTAGTGCCATTTTCCGATTCTTCATCCAGAAATATTTCTTTTGTATAGACGGTCAGTTCATATTCCTGCAACTTCAAATCGGAAGCAACCGCACCGCTTCCTGTTGTGCCGCCCTCTTCGGTGCCGATAGTTTTCAGCGTACGACTTTCGGGCAGATAAGCGGATTCAGATGAAACAGGTATAGGTTCGTTGACACCGCTTGCCGATATGGCAGGAACCGTCACCGGACTTTTGAAATCGACCCTGACACGAGAGCTTTCTTCACCGGATTCTCCTCCCGAAGCGTCCACGGGCGGTATATCATAGTCGGTCAGCCATTGGTATTCTATATTGCCGTTCCCTTCGGTTTTCTTTGCTTCCGCAGCCATCCAGTTTATCCAGTCCCATTCCGTCACCTTGTGGTTCGCGTCCGGGGAATCGGTTTCAGGCAAAGATACAGCAGCATCACGTTCCGAATTCACTACCCAGTATTTTCCTTCGGCATTCCTGTTCACATGCGGCATCAGAAACATCCGGTCCCCGACGGCTTTAGTGAGGGAGAATCCGGTCACAGTGATGTTCCGCCTTGAAGAACGATTGATGAAATTGAAAGAAAACTTAGTGGCGGCACGTACCACATAAAGAGGAGTCGGAATAGAAAATTCATCCTTCTCTATGTCCTTTTTATCGGGTATCTCAATCTCATACATGGCCGTCATGGGAATGCCCAAGATGGGGTCGTATCGGTAACCGCCTTCGGCATCGCTCAGATTGAATACAAAATCATCTATCGGGGCCTTGCCGATTTCCTTATCGGGAGCAGCAAGGGAAGTTTCCGGAATAAAAGAGCCGTTGCTTAAGTCGATTTTTTCCTCCCGGCCATCTATCAGCCCGACGCAGTTCGCCAACAGGTAGATTCTTTTCCTGCAACCGGCTTTCACCTTGAAAGTATATTCGTCGGTCAGTGGCACGCCGATGCCGGAAACGCCTTTCACCAAACGGCTGTGCTCTACCCCCCATCTCTTGCCAGCTTCATTTGCATTGCCAGTTTCTCCTTCCAAGGCATTTCCCTCTTCCGGGGCCCTATTTTCCGAGACAATCACCACAAGCAACTGGTTGATGCGGGCATCATCGGGCGTTTCGTTTGCGCGGGTGAAGACTCCCGCCACGGCTGTATGGAAAGTAAGGTATATGCTGTTCTCTTCCGCCTCTCCGCAGGGCAGGTCGAAAGATTCGTTGGCGCACGATGCGAACCCCAGCAAAAAAACGCACAAGAGGCCAAGTCCGATGATATGTCGATACTGCAATTTCATTTAAGACGTTTTTTCCTGATTGATAAACTTGTTTTTTGAGTTTCCGTTCTCTTACTCTTTATTCTTGTTCTCTTCTTTACATTTCGATGTCGTTGATTCTCACCACCCAGTCGTTCACCACAATACGCGTCTGCAACCAAATGCCCGCTTGTAGGAAGAAGTAGAGCGTCCAGCGGCTTTCGCGGTCCAGATACTCTTGGTCGCCCATCTTGCTGTAACGGTCGCTGCGCATCAGCAACAGATAGTTGTTGAGCGGGAAGTCTATCACGGTTCCTCCATCTTCGTGCCGCTTCACAAGCAGACGCGGAGAATTCTTGGTCATCAGCCGCGAGGTGCAGAGTTCGGCATAGGCCACTTCGACGGGCTGGGGCACCACTTGGTCGGGACCTACGATAGAGACACCTGTCTGCGCTTGTCCTTTAGCCCAGGGAATGTAGGTGACATCGCCGTTGGGCAACAGGTCATTGTCATAGTTGAAGAACGTGTTGTCATCAATGATTTCGAAGTCGAAGTCATCGGCTTTAACCGGTGTTCCGTCTACATGCTGCAACACGATGCGTATGCTGTTGGTATTCTTCATCATCTTCACTGTTCCTTCACTATAGAGGTCGGCAGTGGCGAGGGTGAGTTGTCCCCAAAACATATCATGCAGGTTGCGGCGCTCGGGCACGGTGAGGCAATCAGCATCCATGGCAGTGCGCAAGTCTGTCCATTTGCCGCCTGCCGCGGGCGCTTGCAACAGGGAGAAAGAACTTTTGTCGCACGCCAACCCTCCGTATGCCACGAAATGATAATTTCCCTTTTCAAGATCCAGTGTCATCCGGTAATCTTCGTCCTGCAATTCCGTCCCTGTCACTATCCTTGTATCTACGTAATTGTCCTTGTCATCGTATATGTAGAGCGTCAGGCAGTCTACTTGCCTGGGGAACGCATTGGCAAACTCCATGTTGTAGTCATAGACGAAATGTAGCGATACACCGTGCGGACATGGGTCAAGGTCTTCGAATATCCGCTCACACGAGGACAAGGCAACAGTTGCCAACACAGCGCTGAGCACCATGCCGGCAAACTGTGAAATTATATTCCGCTTTCTGCTTTGCATATCCGGTCGGTTTTCTTAGAATTCGATATTGTTTACGCGTACGGTCCAGGGGAGTACTTCAACGGCAAGAGTGATATAAACATCGCCCTCTTCATCCGGCTTGTTCGGATCTACGGGATCCGGGTCGTTTTCTGTTACACGTGGATGGCCAAGCTGCTTAATTCCCGTCACCGCAAGTTTATAGACATTATTACGTACCACGGCAAATTCCATCGGCCCCATTACGCCATCGTTGCCATTATTATTGTGACGGTTCCAATAGTAATAGTAGCAGAAATATCCTTTATTATTTTCCGAATCTATACTAGACTGATAAAGAGTGAACTCAGCACCTGTTGCAGCTTTCTTGAACTTTTTAAGTGCATCCGCATCAGCATGTTTCCCCTCATTATACCATTTATCCCACCAATAATCAGGACTTGTATCATCATTACTATAAACAGCATTACTACCCGCTACTACTTCCGCTGTATTTTTCTTACCAAATACAGTTTCATAGAAAATGTGGTCAGTCTTATTTTCAATAGCATATGCACGCACTTCGCTCCAGCGAACAAACATGTGACTACCGTACACATATAAAATAGGATCTTCGTCGGGATCACCAGTAGCTTCATTTATTACTTTCTGCAAATCAGCACTGGCATCCGTAGTCGCTACCATTTTACCTTTGAATACAAAACCTGTAGTAATACCATTCCTTTGGCTATCGGCTCTAGGAATCGTGTTTTCGGTTACATAACGCCAGATGTGATAGTCTTTATCACGCCATTCATCATTATCTCCCTTAATCACATCAGATATTGATACGTTATACCACTGTTCACGCGCTACTTTATCAATAGCCCAAGCTCCGCTTGCAGAAGATCCCAAACAGAAATTAAAACTTCCTCCAAAATCAAATGAAGCGAGATTATCTGCCGACTTTGCTTGCGCATCAGTATCTACTACATAATTATTTGCCATTTCTACACCGCAAAGTGTAGAATTGTCATTCAAGCCATCCGCAGATACACGACGCAAGAAATAAAAATGTTTGCTCATGTTCACCAGTCCCATTTTCTGCAATTCAATCTGAATGGTCGTGACTGTACTTTCACCTTTATTCTCTGTTACCACATCATATTTTTGATCACGGTTTTTGCTTCCATCCTTAAAGTCAAAACGAGCAACCGCACGCTCCACTCTAATACTTCCCCCATTATTTATCTCAGTATCAGTGCTGGAAGCATTATTCTTACCCGACAAATTGAACGCTTTAGCAGAAGAGGTATGCGCATCCCATGTCTTCAAATCCTTAGGAATTCTTTTTGAGACATCCGCATCACTAGCTGTAGACATCAGAAAACCACCTTTATAGTCCTTTCCTCCCCAAGCCAAAGCATCCTGACCACTCAGATCACCATTCGGAGTTTCGTTTATCTCAGCTATTTTATTCATCCAGTCGCTTTTATCATTTCTTCCATCCACAAAAAAATCTGTCAGGCCTTTAGTCGGATTACAGAAAACATATACATTGATTTGATTATCTTCCAGTACTCCGTTTTTTCCTTTTTTTTCGTAATAACTGGCTAATGTAGTTTTACTAATCTTATGAGTAGATTTGACAGTCGTATTACTTATAGTCAAATCCTCCGTATCCAAGCCAAAGGCAATGAGCTTATTGGTTGCCTTATCGGCCAGCACCAATAAAACCCGTTTTACTTCATTTTCATAATCCTTTCCAACTTCAGTCCCGTCTGTACTTGTCCCGTAATCACCATCCCCAGGTGTGTTGGTTTCACTGCGTGTTCCTGCCCCTGCCACCGGCAACTGCACTTGCACATTCATATACACAGCATCCTCCGAATCTGGATTCGGAGTGTTTCCGCCCTCTTCCCATTCGTCGTTGCTACATCCGGCAATAAGTCCTATTGCCAAGATTCCCATGAAAAAATTGCTCCAAAATCTCTTTTTCATAGCGTAATCAAATTAAATGTTCTATAATTAAGTTTATTCTATCCGATTGATTCTTCTGTTTTCTTATTTTATTCCAAACTCTTTCTTACCTCTTCCAAGCGTTTCAGCATCTCTTTGGCCTTTTCCTGTCCTTTCCGGTCAGCCTCTTTCAGCAATGTTTCGGCCACCTCATAATTGCCGGAAAGGGCAGCGTGGATGCCTCGAGCATAAGCTGCCTCGGACGTATCACCGGATTTTTCCAAATATTTTTCTGCTAAAGGCAAGTTGCCTAAGCGCATAGCGGTATTGGCAGCGTTCAAGTTCGCAGTGGCATCTTCGGGGAACATGCGTACAGCTATCTCGAAAGTTTCATTATACTCTTCGCTGCCCGGTTCCATGTCTTGCGCCACGAGGTACATCTCTTCCAAGCTCAATTTCTGCGGTTGCGTCCGTAACAGATGCTTTATTTCTTCCGGATCAGTATAGGCACGCACTTCATAACGCACCACGTAGTCGGAGTGACGCAGCCCGGGATAGACTTCGCGCAACAGATAGGCATAATCATCTCGATAATTCACCTTAATCTTACGGTCTTTGGCATCCGGTTCCATGTCACTGTCTATCAATCGCAGAATCTCATCGCGATGAGTCAGATGCGAGCCTTCCACAAAGCGTCTCAGACCTTCCCAGTCTTCCGGTTCATAGCTGGTGGTGAACAGAGAGTCGGGGAAATGGTATTGCTTGCGCACGTATTCTTTCAACGTTGCCGTACGCCCTTTAGCCAAGCGTATATTGTTTGTGTACGAACCTTCGGGCGAAGCGTATCCCTTGATACTGATCGCAAGAATACGGGTATCAGCATCTTCTCTCACGGCATCTATCGTAGCAAGAATCTTCTTCAATTCTTGCGGATTACGGCGGTATTCAGGATACACTTCCGTACGGTTTACAGGAAAATCGATGTAGGCTGAGCCCTCTATCTGGTTGATTTTTTGTTCAGCCTTCGGACGTATGTAGACGTATTCGGGGAAGAAAGTCATCACGCTCTTTTCCGGAAGTACGTTCTCCAACAGAGATATGTCATTCAGAATGGGGGCACCGCAACATCCGTTGGTAGTATTGGAAACATTCAAAGCGGCGTTGGTCATCCATTTCTCGTAAGGCACTACCAAGCGGTATTCTATGACATCCCGTTCGCCGCTACGGTAGAGTTTATCGAGGCTCACGGTAGATTTGTTGCGCAGATGATGATAGTAGCGATTCCGTCCCGCTACCATCACTGCCGGTAATTCTACCAGATGTTCGCCTTTGCTAAGTATAGGGGCAAACACCACTTCGCGGTTCGTGCCGACCTTGAGTGCCGAGACATCAAGGTCCAGGGAGACAAACAGTTTATCTTCTTGTCTGGACACTGCCAGGTTTCGCACTTCCATCTGCCCGTCCATCAGTGACTGGGCTTTCAGCACCGGTGCTGCACATAGGGGCAACAAGGCGTAAATCAGTATCTTCGCTATTCCATATCTTACATCCATAACCGTAAAATTTAAAATGTATAAACCAGGTTGATTGCCGCTTTCGTGGGACCTATATAATTGTGTGATTTATCTTCGGCCACTTTTGTCCCACAATGCGCACATGGGTAGACATCGTAGCGAGTATAAACCCACCCGAAACCAAACAAAGCCTCCAAATTCCAATGTTTATTAAGTATCCACGAATGGCCATACACTAACCCGAGACCTGCAAACCAACCTTGATAACGTTTGTCGGAGAGCCCGGAGAAGTCGGTTCCGAGAAAAGAAAGGTTATTATCCAGATTTCCCACATTGTATTGTCCGACAAGGGCATGCGCACCCACAAAATGACCCGCCCACCGATCGCAGAACCAGTAGCGTGCCTCGGGTTGCAGAAGCCAGTGTTTCCACTTCCGGTCGTGAGAGAGGGTCCAGCCATTATAATTGGCCGACACGTCCAACGTCCATCTGTCCGCAAGACCTACCTCCACCCCCGCATTCAGCGTGGCGAAAACGTCGTATAGCAAATTACTTTTTAGAGCCACCTCCTGACATTTGGCTCCCATGCTAAAAAGACCTAAAAACAAAAACACATAAAGTTTTAAAGTCATCTTTCCCATATATAAGATTTATTAATATCAAATATATATTTCTCCATATATTGTGGAGAAAGATTTATCAATCTATCAATAAAGTCTCCTAAAATAGAGATCAAACAAAATACTATATGCCCGGCCTATATACCGCCGGTAGTGAACAATGATAAGTACTCAGAATAAACATAGATATTACTGAAATCACTACTCATTGTTTTTAATACAATCGCAATTCTCAATAGTGTCCAAGCGTTCTATATTTTTGACAGATATATTTTTCAAACTGTCGTTTCAGGATTCATCTCTTCCCAAGAGATGGATAGTAGTATAATCTGCCAAAAGAAAGGGGGGAAATAGGCATATACAAAGTGATATTCCAATATACAAATCAATATACAACTGGTATTACTTGATAAAAAAAATCAGGTAGGTGCTTGGATAATTTTACTGTTTATCATAATTTTGCAATCCCAATCCATCTCTTGGGAAGAGATGGCACCTCGAAAATTTGCCTATATAGAATTTATGATCAACCGATTAGCGCTATCCACGATCGCAGTATCAAGTGAGGCAAGATAAATCAATGTCGTATTCTCAGAATCATGCCCCATTCCCTCGCTTATGACAGAAAGGGGAATATTTTTATTTTTAGCCACACTTGCCCATGAGTGGCGGGCAACATACATAGTCAAGGGAATGGATACATCCAACATTTTCCCAATAAATTTCAACTTCCTATTCACAAGATGAAGTGCATTATTGTATTGTGTCCTCTCCTTTATCCCCACTTCGCGAATGATAGGAAGTAAATAAGGAGAACCTTGTGTCACTGGATATTTATCGAGTATTTCCTGCATATTTTTTTCCCACCTTACCAAAAGGCGTTGTCCTGTTTTCTTACGCCGATAAGAAAGAATCCCGTTCTTCAGATCGCTTTTCTTCAAATAAGCCATATCTATAAATGACATACCACGAGTGTAGAAACTGAAGAGAAACATATCACGGGCATAATCCAGCAAGGGAAGTGCTGACAACTCCATATGCTTGATGTTGCGGATTACCTTTAAGGAAAGCCCGCGCCTGACAGTCTTTCCGATCCCTGTATACACATATTTAAAAGGATACCTTTGCACGGTAAGTCCTTTTTCTACCGCCCGGTTGTATACGGCACGCAAAATCCGGTTATAGAAGGAAACAGTATTCATATCTACGCCAGTGGATTTAAGGTAGGCTTCATAAGAGACCAATAAATCCGCATCAAACTCTTCCCAAAGTATGTCTCTACCCTGAAGAAAACGCATGAAACTATTAAGCGTACTGGTATAAGTCTCTCCAGTACGTACTTTGCCCAATGCATGCATACGATGGATTATTTCTTGCATAAATGGTTGTAAGAAAGCATTCGGTGAGGTACTGTTTTTTACTTGTTTACTCTCCGTAGAAGAAGATTTGAATTTAGTTTTAATAGATTCCATAAATAATAAATTTAAGTAAATAATTTAACAACTGCTCTGATTTTCAGAACATAACTTCATCAAGATACGAATTGAGGAGGTTTTTATGACTATGCAGTAAGTGAAAACAGAAAAACAGACTGGAAAGAGAATCAAGAAGAGACCAATAAGAGACTTATAAAAAGAAAAATCAGAAACCATTTCTAAGCATATATCAAGATTTATCCATAAATTTGCATTTTGATAATTTATTTGAGAAAGATATGGCTTACGATATACTTACAATGGTTTCTGAGGCAACCGGAGTTCTTAAGTCTCTGATTGCTATTCCTTCCATAAGCCGCGATGAAGAAAAAGCGGCAGATTATCTACAGGATTATATTGAGCTACAGGGCATGACAACCGGGCGAAAAGGCAATAACATCTGGTGTCTCAGCCCGATGTTCGATTTAAATAAACCCACATTGTTACTAAACTCACATATTGACACCGTGAAAGCCGTGAACGGTTGGCGAAAAGACCCATTTACCCCAACCTTGGAAAGTAACGGAAAACTATACGGGCTGGGAAGTAATGATGCCGGCGCAAGCGTTGTCAGCCTATTGCAAGTCTTTCTACAGCTTTGCCGCACCACGCAGAAATACAATCTCATTTATCTTGCTTCCTGTGAAGAAGAAGTGTCCGGAAAGGGTGGTATCGAGTGTGTATTACCGGAACTTCCTCCGATCCACTTTGCCATTGTAGGCGAACCTACCGAGATGCAGCCCGCTATTGCAGAAAAGGGACTAATGGTACTGGATGTAACTGCTTATGGTAAAGCCGGACATGCTGCACGAAACGAAGGAGACAATGCTATATATAAGGTATTGGAAGATATCGCATGGTTCCGCGATCATTGCTTTGAAAAAGTATCCCCGCTGTTAGGTCCTGTAAAAATGAGTGTAACACAAATAAATGCAGGTACACAGCACAATGTAATCCCAGACCGTTGCACATTTGTGGTAGATATCCGCAGTAATGAATGTTATAGCAACCAGGAGCTATTTGCCGAAATACAAAAACATATTTCTTGCGAAGCCAAAGCACGTTCGTTCCGCTTAAGTTCTTCCCACGTAGAAGAACAACACCCGATAGTACAACGTGCTGTGGCAATGGGACGTGTGCCTTTTGGTTCTCCTACCCTCTCCGACCAGGCACTCATGTCATTTCCTTCTCTCAAAATGGGTCCGGGAAAGAGTAGTCGTTCCCACACTGCAGATGAGTTTATCTTTATAAAAGAGATAGAAGAAGCCGTCGGCTTGTATCTTGATCTTCTGGATGGAGCAACCATCGATTTCTAACCCCTCCTCCCCAAGACAGCTGCTTTCATATAAGGGGATAAAGACATCTGACATAAGGGAGAAAGACATCAAAGCCAAGAGATTATCGCATCAAGATACTGGCAGTTTCAGGTGTTAACCAAGGTTGACAGGCCTGTTAACCTTGGTCAACGGGTCTGTTAACTGCCGTTGACAAGCCTGTCAACCTTGGTTAACACCCGATTATCCTTTAGGAAAAATAAAAGAATCAATAAGGTAAAACAAAACTATACCTGATACGCTACCTATTCAGCCACGGCTCCGGATTCAGTTTCTCCTTCTCCTTACGCAACTGGAAGTGCAGCACTGTACGTCCATTGTCTGCACCATCCGAGAATACTTGTCCGAGGACTTGCCGGGTAGTTACAGTATCGCCCGTCTTCACTGAGGCTGAAGATAAATTACAGTAGACAGATATGTAGTTTCCATGACGGATTAAGATATTGAAAAGGCCGTTCAGTTGGAAAACAGCAGCCACCTTTCCATTAAAGATAGCACGTGCCTGTGCACCGGGCTTGCCTTGAATATCTATCCCTTTATTATCCAGTTTCACATTACGAAGCCCCTCTACAGAATACTGCCCATAGCGGCTGGTTATAATATAAGGTCCGGTAATAGGCATTGGCAACTTGCCACGGTTACTGACAAAGCTACCGGAAAGTTCCCGGTCTGCCTTATCCATCGTATAGGTTTCAAGAGGCGCCGCTTTCTTCGTTGTAGCCTTTTCGGAAGAAGAATTTGCAGCCGATTTCGTTTCTTTAGCAGCAGCTTTTTTACGGGCAGCAGCTTCCTTGCGGGCTTCTTCAGCTGCACGTTTACGGGCTTTCTCTATTTCCTCGGCTATCAAACGATCGATACGTGCATTCAGCTGGTTGGCTTCCTTACGCTTTTTATTGAGTTCATTTTGCAAACCGCGTTGTTTCTTCTGCAGGTTGGCCACCAAAGTCCTCTTTTCTTTTTCCTGAACTTCCAACTTTTCTTTCTCGACTTCACGCTCTTTCAGTAAACTGGCTTTCGCTTTCTTTACCTGTTGCAGTTCTGTTTTCTTTTGATTGACCTGTTCTTGTTTTTTCAGAATCTCTTCGCCTTGCAGACGCTGATAGTCGGCATATTCACGTACATAGCGCAAACGGCGATAAGTCTGCGACAGTGTTTTGGCCGAAAGAATAAAAAGAAGTTTATCTTGAACGGAACGATTCTTATACAGATATTGGACAGAAGACTCATACTTCTTTTTCTTATCCTTCAAGTCATTTTCGAAGCGAACTAGCTGACGTTCCAGTTTGGAGAGTTCACGATCTATAGTCTCCATATCATTATTGATGGCAAGGATGTACCGTTTCCGTTCTTCTATCTGTCCGGTAAGGGCGGCAAGCCCGTTCAACTGGCTACCTACGTCTTTCTTTGTAGTGTTCAAGAGTGTTTCCGACTCAGCTATCTGCTTTTGCAAAGCGCCCCGTTTACTTTCCAACTCTTTTATCATCTTGTTGGATTGGGCGCAAAGCGGCAGAGCCAGACAGAAACAACCTATGAAGATACAAAGAAAATGTCTCATAACTTCGCCAGCATCTCTAAAAGTTCAGTCCATTCAACTTTAGTATATCTGGAAGACACCTGAGTAGGTGTCAACGATATCTCTTTGTTCGAGAAGTCAGTAAGAACAATTTTACCTTTCTCTAAAGAAGGGATACCCAGTTCTTTGCCCGTCAAAGTGGCCTTACCACCGGGTTTGGCAGCATCAAAAAGAATCTTTTCCAGATAGGCAAAGTCTGCCTTCCTAGGCAGGATGTCTTTCAATTCTTTGCGGGTAGCCTGAACATAACGTTTTCCCATACGATCTACGACCAGTACATCGTTGGGAGTGATTTCCAATCGAGCTATTTCACTGCGAAGAATAGGCATCAAAAAAGAAAGTTGCATACGTTCTCCGCTCACAAGCTTCATTGTACCATTCACTGTAACTGTACCTCCTTTATTAGGAATGGTCAGTTGTACCTTAGAAGACAAATAGCGGGGTTCTCCTGTTGATGAAGTCATTTTCCGGGAAGTCTTACAGCCGGAAAGACCTAGCACTAGACTTAGGAGAAGCAAAAAGGGCAGGATACGAATACATCCTGCTGTGCTGTATTTGCTGTGTAATACTCTCATTCTGGTATATATTTCTTTTTCTCAATCTTCTTTTTCAATGTTTTGGACTCACTGCCCATTTCCTGGGCCTGCTTCCAATACTTCAAGGCACCGTCCACATCACCGGTCATATAATAGATATCACCGCAATGCTCTACAATGGTGTCACTCTTATCACCCTCATTCTTCATAGCATCGTCTATATAAAGGCGTGCTTCAGCATAATTACCTTTCTCAAATAAAATCCAGGCATAAGTATCCAGGTAAGTAGAATTATTCGGCTCAGCCTTCACGGTTTTATAACTCATTTCCTCCGCTTTATCCAGATCACGACGTTCCAGAGAAAGATAATAAGCATAGTTATTCATGGCTCCGATATTCGCCGAATTGTAAACCAATGCAGAATCATAAGCGGCATAGGCCTCTGCATTCATCTTTTTCGTATGATAAATATCACCCATGATGGCATAGAAATCCGAAACGACTTCTTTCTTGCTCTTTTCCGTAATGTTTCCCAATGCCTTCTGGCAAACGGCAAGTGCATCGTCTGCCCGTTCTGCCTGATTATAAGCTATAGCAAGATAGAAATAGAATTCCAACATATCCGGATTGGATTCAACACCTGCCTCACAAAGCCGGATCACTTCTTTATAATCTTCTTTACGAACCGCTTCACCCAGAAGCGTCATACGGGCGGCTGTGTTGGTAGGATCTATGTCCAACACCTGTTCCAGCACAGGCATTGTTTCTTTATTCATCCCTTTAGAAAGGAGATATTGGGCATAGAGCATAGGCATTTGTGCATCGTCCTGATCCTGTTCCAGGATACGGTCGAAAAGAGTAATCACACGAGTACTATCCTTGCCTGCCCGTTCATTCTCAACCACAAACTGGCGCATCACATTCAGTTTAGTATCGGATGGTACTTTCTTGTTCAACAAAAGGGTATCCAATTGCTGTTCATAGAGTTCTTTCTGTCCGGTCTGCTCATAGTAGGATGCTAATGAGTACATGGCCATGGCATTATCCGGTTCGGTAGCAAGTACTTTCTTGTACATGTTGTAAGCTTCATCCTTCTTGCCATTCTGCATATAGACATCCCCCAGCACTACCTGATAACGCATATCCATCGGATATTCTTCCACCAGACTTTCAATCTCACGGAAAGCACTCTGATTATCTTTCATCTGCAAGTAGATGCGGAATTTCTCCATACTGAGCTGCTCGTTCTTACCCATTTTTTCTTCCAGACGATTCAGAGTAGTAATCACATTATCATACTCTTCCAAACGATTATATATTTCCAGTAAGCCGTACAGAGCATCCATCTTATCCGGGAAGCGGGTGACCATGCTTTCCAGCAAGTCAGTAGCCTTTTGCATCTCGTTTTGTTGCTGGTACAGACTTGCCAGTCCCTGACTATACCAGTAATTATCCGGATCATTCTCCACAGCTTTTTCTAAAGCTGCCTGTCCCTGAGGAACTTGTTTGAGGAACATGTAATATTGCGATATTTCATATAGAGCCGATGACGCATTCGGATTGATGCTCAGACAGTGCTGCAACAAATCGAAAGCAGCTCCATAATCATTTTGCATCTTCAGGCGGGAGGCTTCCAGAAAGAAGTAATCGTATTTACGCTGTTGTTCGGGCGTAAGCACAACCTGCGTCTTCATCCCTTTCCGTTGCTTCTTACCTCCCTGACGGGAAGTGCCACACGATACAAGTAACGCGCACAATAGGAAAAGCGATAGTATGTTAAATCTAATCTTCATCATCAGTTGCATTTATCAATTGTTACACTCCCGTATGGCCGAAACCACCGGCACCGCGCACCGTTTCATCCAACACTTCCACTTCCTGCCAGGTGGCTTGTTCGTGGCGTGCTATCACCATCTGGGCTACACGTTCCCCATCTTCTATCACAAAAGTCTCCGATGACAGGTTTACAAGGATGATGCAAACTTCCCCACGGTAATCGGCATCAATCGTTCCCGGAGAGTTCAACACAGTAATACCTTTCTTTATAGCCAAACCACTACGAGGACGTACTTGTGCTTCGAATCCCGGCGGCAGGGCAATATATAATCCCGTAGGTACCAAGCAACGCTGCATCGGAGCTAACGAAATAGGTTCTGAAAGATTAGCACGGATGTCCATTCCTGCGGACAGTTCAGTGGCATAAGCCGGAAGCGGATGTTTCGATTTATTAATGATTTGTACGTTCATATTCAAGTCGTTTACTATATTAACGGGCGAAAATACGGAATTTGAAGCAAAATAATGATACATTTGCAGTTAAATAATAACAAAGTAACCATGATGAATTGGAATACCCTCATATCTGCCAAGCGTTTCGGACTGGAAGAGTTTCATCAGGAGCGTCACGAAAACCGTTCAGAGTTCCAGCGTGACTATGACCGTCTCGTTTTTTCAGCTCCTTTCCGCCGCTTGCAGAACAAAACACAAGTCTTTCCCCTTCCGGGTAGTATTTTCGTACACAACCGCCTGACACATAGCCTTGAGGTATCCTGTGTAGGCCGCTCATTAGGGACTGATGTAGCCAAGGCAATCCTTGCCCGTCAGCCCGAACTGCAAAATTCTTATCTTCCAGAAATAGGTTCCATTGTATCAGCTGCCTGCCTGGCACACGATTTAGGTAATCCCCCTTTCGGACACTCCGGAGAGCGGGCCATCTCCACTTTTTTCTCCGAAGGAAAAGGTATGGCACTGAAAGAGCAACTTCCTGCCGCACAATGGGAAGACTTGACACATTTTGAAGGAAACGCCAATGCTTTCCGCTTACTCACCCATCAGTTCGAAGGACGGCGCAAAGGTGGCTTCGTTCTTACCTACTCCACTCTGGCAAGCATCGTAAAATACCCCTTTTCATCGAGTTTAGCCGGTAAAAAGTCCAAATTCGGCTTCTTCACTACAGAAGAAGAAAGTTTCCGACGGATAGCCGAAGAACTGGGAATGAAGAGGCTAAATGATGATCCACTGAAATATGCCCGCCACCCGCTCGTCTACCTGGTAGAAGCAGCAGACGACATCTGTTACCAGATGATGGACATTGAAGATGCCCATAAACTAAAGATACTCACTACCGGAGAAACACAAGATTTACTCCTTTCTTACTTTCCTGAAGAGCGTAAGGCTCACATGCTCAAAACACTGGATTTTGTCAGCGATGTCAATGAGCAAATAGCTTATCTACGTTCTTGTGTCATTGGATTGCTAATCCAGGAATGTACTCAGGCCTTCCTGAACAATGAAGAAAGAATATTGGAAGGAGAATTCGAGGGAAGTCTCATCAAACATATATCCGAACTGCCTGCCAGTGCTTACAATCATTGTGCCGACATTTCTCTAAAGAAGATTTATCGCTCACGCGACGTATTGGATATTGAACTTGCCGGTTTCCGCATCATCAGCACTCTGCTAGACTTAATGATAGATGCCGTTCGTTCACCTGAAAAGGCTTACTCACAGCTACTCATCAACCGGGTATCCGGCCAGTATAATATAAAAGCGCCCATACTCTATGAAAGAATACAGGCGGTATTGGATTATATCTCCGGTATGACAGATGTCTTCGCTCTCGACCTTTACAGGAAAATAAATGGGAATAGTCTTCCGGCAGTATGAGATAACTGAATTCCAAATTTAGCTATTCTATGTTCAAAAACATCCAATAACGGCATTTGAGACTCCTAAACGATTAATGATGCATCAATAACCTTAAATTTTTTTTTATATTTGCCCAGCCTTCTACCTCATTCAGGTGTCAGCATTTAAAGAAAAGAATTCGAAGGATGATTGATTTATGATGATTGATTTATATAGAATAGAACCAAATTAAATATCTACTTATTATGAAGAACTTTTGTGTATTTCTTGTTAGTGCCTTATTCCTACTACCCACAGTACAAGCTGTAGAAACGGATTACAGGCAGGGGCTTTCTATCTGGTTCGACACTCCCAACAGTTTGGCCGGACAAGCTGTATGGTTACGAAGCAATGGTAACCGGGGAGCTAATCTCGACCGGGAATGGGAAAGCCGGTCACTGCCAATCGGAAACGGTAGTTTGGGAGCTAATATTCTGGGTTCGGTTGCCGCCGAAAGAATTACCCTCAATGAAAAAACGCTCTGGAAAGGCGGACCTAATACGTCCGGTGGTGCCGACTATTATTGGAACGTTAACAAACAATCCGCTCCTATCTTGAAAGAAATCAGGCAGGCATTCACCGAAGGAAATGGAGAGAAAGCGGCACAACTGACCCGCAAAAACTTCAACGGATTAGCAGCTTATGAAGAAAAAGATGAACATCCGTTCCGGTTCGGTTCATTCACCACGATGGGAGAACTTTATATAGAAACCGGTTTAAGTGAAGTACGAATGAAGAACTACCGCCGCATATTATCTTTGGATTCAGCCATGGCTGTGGTACAATTCGACAAAGAAGGTGTGCAATACCGTCGCAAGTATTTCATATCTTATCCCGACAGTGTGATGGTAATGGAATTCTCTGCCGATAAAGCAGGAAAGCAGGATCTTGTATTGAGCTATGCCCCGAACCCGGAAGCCCAAAGCAATATGCGTGCCGACGGAACGGACGGTTTAATATATACCGGAATCCTTACCAACAATGGTATGAAGTTCGCTTTCCGCATCAAAGCTATCGCAGAAGGCGGAACCGTTACAGCACAGAATGACCGATTGATTGTGAAGGGTGCCGACCGGGTAGTATTCCTGCTCACCGCAGACACCGATTACAAAATGAACTTCAATCCGGATTTCAAGAACCCGAAGACTTACGTAGGCGATGATCCGGAACTCACAACGCAATCCATGATGAACCAAGCGTTGTCGAAAGGATATGAGACATTGGTTAACAACCATAAAGCAGACTATACGGCACTGTTCAACAGAGTTAAACTGACCTTAAACCCCGATGTTACCGGTTCCGGCTTGCCAACCTACCAGCGTCTGGCAAACTACCGGAAAGGGCAACCGGACTTCCGCTTGGAAGAATTGTACTATCAATTCGGACGCTATCTATTGATAGCCAGTTCACGACCGGGAAATCTACCGGCCAACTTGCAAGGAATTTGGCACAATAACCTGGACGGCCCCTGGCGTGTGGATTACCATAATAACATCAATATTCAGATGAACTACTGGCCAGCCGGTCCTACGAATCTTAGCGAATGTACCTGGCCGTTGATCGACTTTATCCGGGGATTAGTGAAACCGGGTGAGAAAACTGCACAAGCCTACTTTGCCGCACGCGGCTGGACAGCTTCCATTTCTGCCAATATATTTGGATTTACCTCACCGCTTTCCAGTGAGATAATGGCATGGAATTTTAACCCGATGGCCGGTCCGTGGCTGGCAACGCATATCTGGGAGTATTATGACTACACGAGAGACCGGAACTTCTTGAAAGAGGTTGGTTATGATCTGATTAAGAGCAGTGCACAATTCACTGTAGATTATCTGTGGCGCAAGTCAGACGGTACCTATACAGCCGCTCCCTCTACATCCCCCGAACACGGTCCGGTTGACGAAGGCGCCACCTTTGTACATGCCGTAGTGCGTGAGATTCTTCTGGATGCCATTGAAGCAAGTAAAGTACTGGGCGTAGACAGCAAAGAACGCAAGCATTGGCAAGAAGTGCTGGCCCACCTTGTTCCTTACAAAATAGGACGCTACGGACAATTACTGGAATGGTCGAAAGACATCGATGATCCCAACGACAAACATCGTCATGTAAACCATTTATTCGGTTTGCATCCAGGACGTACACTTTCACCAGTAACTACTCCGGAACTGGCAAAAGCAGCAAGAATCGTGTTAGAACACCGTGGTGACGGAGCAACCGGCTGGAGTATGGGATGGAAGTTAAACCAATGGGCAAGACTTCAGGATGGTAATCACGCATATACCCTGTTCGGCAATCTGCTGAAAAACGGCACTCTGGATAACCTGTGGGATACACATGCACCATTCCAAATAGACGGAAACTTTGGAGGAACAGCTGGTGTAACAGAAATGCTCCTGCAAAGCCACATGGGCTTCATTCAGTTGTTACCAGCACTACCGGATGCCTGGAAAGACGGGCTGGTAAGTGGGCTTTGCGCCAAAGGAAACTTTGAGGTTTCCATCTCTTGGAAAAACAATCGGCTGGATGAGGCAATACTTGTATCAAAAGCAGGGACTCCATGTACTGTCAGATATGGAGACAAGACACTTTCATTCAAAACTATAAAAGGAAAGGTGTATAAAATCAAAGCCGACGGAGATAAACTGATGCAAATCCAATAGAAGTTTTAGCTACACCAGAGAAAATAAGAAAGCGGAGAGTGAGTTCATTCTCCGCTTTCTTATTTTTATTCAGCACTTTTCATCTACTTGGAAAGAAAACTTTATTAGCTCCGGAGGTCAGTTTACATGACTCCGGTTCGTTTTCTATGAACGACTGGATATGACGGATGCGCTTTTCTGCCAAGATTTCGTCTACAGCAATCAGAATGCCGGTTTCTTCTACATCACCGAAACCATAGTTAATGGCAGTACCGAACATACGCATAGTCGGACTCAAACTCATGTAAGCATTCACCAACGGCGGAATGTTATACCCCAACTTACGTATCTCACAATTCAATATTTTATAGTCTTCCTTAAAGGTATTCTTACAGAACAAAGCAGCCAAATCCTCCTCCTTAGCTTCCATTTCAAGCGGTTTCATCGGAGTTATCAAATTTTCCTTATCCCCAAAATGTTTCTTCAGGAAATAAAGAATCATGTCTCTTCCCTGACGATGATAACTTGGATACATAGTTACTTTACCAAAGAAATACTTCACATTGGGCATTACCACCGTCAGTGCTCCTAAGCCGTCCCACAGATTATCCAATGCAAATAAGCCTTTACTACCGGCACGGGTAGATTGATACTCAACTGTAACAAACGAACGTCCCAACTCAATGGTAGTAGGGAGATACTCCTTCAAAAACTTTTCAGAGAAATTGAACATGTGGGCTGTAGCCAAAATGGGAGCCCCCTTTTCGTCATACCGAACGTCTGTACCAAGAAGGTAACGATAACCACCTAATATCTCTTCCGCCTCCGGATTCCAGACAATCAACTGTTTGTAGGGATTTTCCATGATATCGTATTCATCGATATCCAGCGGTTTTCCTGTACCTCCGCCTGCTGCACGAAAAGCGATCTCACGTAAACGTCCGATTTCTCTCATTATATTCGGAGAATCCTGAGCTGTAATGATATAAATCTGATTATGGCTCTTATTCGTCATACGCAGACGCTTCTCTTCGGTCAGTTCCGCTTTCAGAAGCTCCTTACTTATAGGTTCAATAATCTCTTCCATATATTCTTGTTAGTAGTTCTTTAATTCACTTTATACCTTATCACTTTACAACTTATATACGATATCCTTCACATAGGCCGCCCACTCGGTAGGAGTCTTTGATTTATCAAATGTCTGCCAGGAGATAGGTTTCCCAATGGTTACGGTAAACGTTTTATGACGGTTCTTCAGCATCTCATCCGCAAGATAGAGCATAGCTATATTAACCTTAATACCCAGGAATTTGCAGATGTTAGCCAAATTATAAAAAAAGTTCGAATTCCGGCCCTCGAAATGAATAGGGACAACATCACGATGTGCCTGCACACTCTTCACGACAAAGGTCTTTTTCCAATCCAAGTCACGGATCACCCCATTCTGACGGCGGGAACACAACCCGGCCGGAAACATAATCAATTGATCATCGGATGCAAAACCTGCTTCCACCATTCTCGGAAAATCTTTTGCCTGTTTTCCGGTCTTATTAATAGGTATACAGAGAGGGGCTAATCCTTGCAGGTTCATCAGCAAGTCATTTACCATATACTTCACCTTACCATTATAAAAAGAACCCAGTATATATCCCAAGGCCACACCATCCTGACCTCCCAATGGATGATTGGAGACAAAGGTGTAAAGTCCTTCTTTCGGTAGATTTTCTTCTCCCTTCACCACGATATTGGCATCCAGAAATTCCAGGCAGGCTTTTAAAAAGTCTACGCCCACTTTATCCTTAGAATCGCGCAGGAAAACATTCAGTTCTTCCTGATGAACAATTCTTTTCAGATAAGAAACTACGAATCTGGGGATATACTTATAGTACTTCGGAGCCTTTTCCCGGAGTACTTTATCAATATCAATCAAAAATAAAGAGTCGTCAGCCATTCTTTTAAGATGAAATGATTGCGCAAAATTAACTCATCTTTTTAATTATACGCAATAAAATTGTCTAAAACTGCACCCAAAAACAAACAAAAGACGCCCAAAAACTATCAAATGATAGTTTTTGCCCTAAAGATTGCTTGAAATGCGTCTATTGGAGTTAGATAACTTTCGTAAAATTGCAACATCGAAAGTCAAATAAACGAATAACTTTATAAAAAAGGAGAACGATATGAACAGTATTACATTCCAAAAAGATTTGCTCGGAGTACAAAACGATTTATTACGTTTCGCATACAAATTAACCTCCGACCGTGAAGAAGCAAATGATTTGCTTCAGGAAACCTCATTAAAGGCATTGGACAATGAAGATAAATACGTACCCGACACTAATTTCAAAGGCTGGATGTACACCATCATGCGCAATATCTTTATTAATAACTATCGCAAGGTGGTTCGCGACCAGACCTTCGTAGACCAGACAGATAATCTTTATCATCTTAATCTGCCACAGGAATCCGGATTTCAAAGCACCGAAAGCGCTTATGACCTGAAAGAGATGCACCGCATAGTAAATGCCTTGCCACGCGAATATAAGATTCCATTCTCTATGCATGTATCTGGTTTCAAATACCGCGAAATTGCAGAAAAGCTGGGATTACCCTTAGGCACAGTAAAGAGCCGCATATTCTTTACACGCCAAAAATTGCAGCAAGAACTGAAAGACTTCAGATAACCTGACTGGCAAGATAAAACCAGGTATTACCTTATTCAACCTAAACCGATAACGTTTTGATATAGCACCTGAAAACTATCAATTGACCACCAAAAAACTATCAATTGATAGTTTTCCCCCCATTTAATGCGAGAATTCCGTCCGTTAAAGTGACGTATCTTTCGTAAAATTGCAAAGTCAAAAGGCAAAACAAAAGAATAACTATTGAAAAGGAGAATTGATTATGAATAACAGTATTACATTCCAAAAAGAATTGCTCGGGGTACAAGACGATTTATTACGCTTTGCATACAAATTAACCTCGGACCACGAAGAAGCAAACGACCTACTCCAGGAAACCTCTTTAAAGGCGTTAGATAACGAAGATAAATATGCACCTGATACGAATTTCAAAGGATGGATGTATACCATCATGCGTAACATCTTTATCAACAACTACCGTAAGGTAGTTCGCGATCAGACTTTCGTAGACCAAACAGATAATCTCTATCATCTCAACTTACCGCAGGAATCGGGATTCGATTGCACGGAAAGCGCTTATGACCTGAAAGAGATGCACCGTATAGTAAATGCTCTGCCCCGTGAATACAAGATTCCGTTCTCAATGCACGTATCCGGTTTCAAATACCGCGAAATTGCAGAGAAGCTGGGATTACCATTAGGTACAGTAAAAAGCCGTATCTTCTTCACCCGACAGAAGTTACAACAAGAATTGAAAGATTTTGTTTAAGAATAAAGAATAATAATAAGCAGAATCAATACATCACATAGAATTTTAGTTGTGTTAGAGAGATAATGGGCAGGCTGGAGTAATCCGGTCTGCCCTATCTTTTTTAGGGGTCTGTTCCATACCCGAACCATACCAAAGCCGTACTTGCTCCGTACATTCTCCTTGTAGAGGTACCTCTACAAGGAGAATGTACGGAGCAAGTACGAAACAAGTGCAGCCCGGGTAGGTATTTGATTAGTAAAATTTGGGGGCAGGAGGATTTTCTCCTTTATAGTCTTTATTCGTATAAACACGTATCCAGTCGATATACATGGCAGGCATCGCGTCTTTCTTCCATTCGGAAGGTATGATGGCGCCGGGCCAGGCATTAGGATTGGTAGAGATGCCTGTACTGAAAATGAGGAAGAAGCCCAGCGGATCGCTCCAAGGCCAGTCCGTATTACCATCGGCACCTTTGCGATGTTCAAAGTAAGCTTGTCCGTTGACACCGCCCACGATACGGTCGGGATACCACTCCAACCAATAGATATTCCACTGGGACATATCAGCAAGTTCAATAGTGGAAGTGACACTGCCCGAACCACCTACCACACCGGCATAATGATTCTCGGAATGCAGTGTGAAGTGGGCACGGTCATTCAGCGTCTTCTTCGGATTTTCCAAAAGGTCGATTTCACCGTTCTCCGGCCAGGGACGGTTATTGTTGCCCATAAACCAAAGGGCATCATTAAAGCCTACATAGGAAGTACGTTTGAAGCGGATTTCAATGCGCATATTCTCGGTGAAATTGCACCAAAACTCCTTACTTCCCGGTAAAGAAGTACGGTAACAACCGTGAGAGTACTTCACTTTCTTACCAAAACGGTTGTCTATCGAGTCTTTCTCTTCCACACTCCAGATGCGCAAAACTCCATCCTCTACCTTTGAGCATTTCCGGTTATCGACCTTTGCCGTACGGGACATGTGCATGCCTCGATGTTCTATGAAACCAAGCGGCAAGCCTTTTTTTGTATCTTTATTATTAAACTCATGAGCTGTATAGAAATGCCAGTTCTTGATTTTGGGGTGCATGTCCCCTTCCTTCAAAAGCAACGCACTCCCTGGATTATCATAAACCAGCGTTTCATCATCCTTGGGCAATTTCCGCTCCACTTGTCCGCCGTCGGGATAAGAAACAAACCTACCGGTTCTTTTCAGGACAGGCATAGTAGCATGTTGTTCTCTCAAATAATCGCTCAATGCTTTCGCCAGTTCTTTCGTTTTATCCGGATAACGGGCAGATACATCCTGCTTTTCAGAAATGTCATCCGCCAGGTTATAGAGGCAGTTCTTCCCGGACTCATAATAATGAATCAGTTTCCAGTCTCCTTTCAGTATGGCACTTTGCGGGGCACCGATGGTCTGTACTCTCTCGCCCCAGTTATTTGGATAATGAAAAAACAAGGCGCGTTCCTTATCACCGGGCTGTCCTTTTATTTGCGCCATGAAACTTTGCCCGTCAACATGCTGCGGCGTTTGATAATCGCGCACTCCGGCAAGTTCCAGCAGGGTGGGAAAGAAGTCTTCGATGATGACCGGGGTGTCATTGACAGTCGACGGTTTCGTTATATTCGGATAATAGACAATCATCGGTTCGCGGATACCTCCTTCTTTCAGAGAACCTTTTCCTTCGCTCAACGGAGCGTTCTTGTCTGCACGCCCTATGGTATAACCGCCATTATCGGACATAAAAATGATTACTGTATTATCTGCAATGCCTTTCCGGTCTACATAGTCCATCAAATCTCCCAGACTCTTATCCATTCCCTCCAGCAAAGCGGCGTACTGCGCTTCCTTGTGGGCGAGGCCTTTATCAATATACTTCTGGTAGAAACGTTTGTCCGTCTTGAAGGGGGCATGTACGGCATAATGGCTCATGTACAGGAAAAAAGGGTTGGATTGTTCAATGGCTTTGTCCATAAGTCCCTTTGCTTCCAATGTCAGGGCCTCGGTAAGGAAAGTATCCGTTCCATGATACTTCTCCAGATCCGGTACAGCCCATATCGCCGCCCACTCCGGTTGGCCGGTTGCACCGTATCCTTCTTCTCCCAGATAGCTGCCCATAGCACCGGCGGCATGACCGGCAATGTTGTAATCGAAGCCGATTGTCAGAGGATTGGCAGCAGGCGTATCTATCGAACCGAAGTGTGCTTTGCCTACCATCATCGTCGTATATCCGTTTTCACGCAGCAGTTGCGGCAGGCATTTTGCATAGAAAGAATGTTCCAGGCCGGGTTCAGGGCACAGGCCATTGTAGTTCCAAGCCTCGAAATCCAGCGTTTCATTCTTCCGGTCGGTCGGTGTGTCTTTCTTCAAAGTCCAGTTCGTAACCTTGTGCTGCGCGGCATTTGCGCCAGTGAACAGGCTGACACGCGAAGGGGAACTGATAGGACATGCATAAGCGTTTGTAAACCTGACGCCTTTCTTTGCCAGACGCTCCATGTTGGGCGTCTCATAAATATGATTCAGTTCGGTAGTGTCTTTCCAGAACGGCAGGGAGGTGTCCTGCCATCCCATATCATCAACCAGAAAAAGAATGATATTAGGCTTTTGTTGGGCTGCGACATTACCGGAAAGCAATGCCGCAGCAGCTATAGAAACAAGGGGATATTTCATCATAAGCAATAATTCAAAAGTAGTTTTATAAATGATAATCCAGTACTTGCTATCTTGTCAGAATACCTACTTCACCGACGGTTACGGCGTTTTTATTATTCATCTCCGATATAGGTTCCAGCTTGAAGTAACGGGCGGGATACGTCTTTCCAAACCGTACAAAGTAAGGTACGGGATTGTGCATGATGTTGCTGAACTCACCGCTTGCCTCACATTTAGTCCACGATTGGCCGTCGAGGCTGATGTAGAAAGCATACTTATAGATAGTCCCCGTTAAATCTTCTTCCAAAGAGGGAGCGTAACTGAAACCTTTCACACTCACTTCATGCCCCATATCGACTACCAACGGTGTAAGAGCAGAGGCACGCCAGACAGTTTTCCGGTCTCCGTCGATAGCCAGACGGGAATCTGCATTGCCACCGACCACCTTCCATTCAGTTACAGGAATGTCACTAAGCTGCACTTCCTCACTTTTATCAGCAAGAGGTTCGGCATAGAACAGACCTACGGCAGAAACGTTAGCTATGCCACGGGCGGAACGAATCGTAACACGGATACGCTCCGGACAAGTGTCGGAGAAGCGGACAAGACGCTTATACCCTACTGTAGTGCCCTCGGAGAGATGAATCCAGGCACCGTCTTTATAGGCTTCGACAAGGAAACTTTCGATACGTTGCCCCTTGGAAATATCTTCCTGAATCATAAAAGCATTGACCAGCGCACCTTTCTGCACATCATATTCGCGGGCTGTACCGGAGGTTCCTTGCCATGTTTCGTCTCCTTTCAGCACATAATTGCGGGCAAAGGTCTTCTTCAAATAACCGGAAAACTCTTTCAACCGTTGCACATCGCTCTCATGAATCCGCCCACGAAGGTCGGGCGGGATGTTGAGCAGAAGAACGGAGTTATAGCCAACGGATTTGAAATAGATATCCACCAGATGGCTCAAAGACTTCACCTGATTGTCCTGGTCGGCATGATAGAACCAACCCGGACGGATAGAAACATCCACTTCCGAAGGATACCAGAAAAGTTCGGTGGCACGAGCCACAATGTCGCGTCCGCCCAAGTCCTTTGCCTTGCCGTAGATGCCCAACGCCTTGTTCTGTTCGCCGGAACGGGGGTAGATGCCGGGAGTGAGGGCGGTGGCGCTCCATTCGGTTTCACGGCCGATACCTTTTTCATTGCCTACCCAGCGGACATCATCGCCCATAATGGCGGTGACGGCTTTGGGTTGCAGGCGGCGGATGGTGCGCAGGATGGCGTCCCAGTCGTAGATTTGCTTCTTGCCATTGGGGCCTTCACCGTTGGCACCATCAAACCAGACTTCGTGAACTTCACCGTAATTGGTAAGCAATTCGGTGAGTTGTTCGATGAAGAAGCGGTTGTAGGCGGGGGAATCGCCGTAGCAATCGGCGTTGCGGTCCCAGGGGGAAAGGTAGACACCGAACTTGATGCCATATTTCTTGCAGGCATCACGCAGTTCGCGAACGACATCGCCTTTGCCGTCCTTCCAAGGGGAGGAGGCTACGGAGTGGCGGGTGGTCTTTGTGGGCCAGAGGCAGAAGCCGTCGTGATGCTTCGCGGTGATGAGGACCATCTTGAAACCGGCGTCCTTGAGGGTACGCACCCATTGTTCGCAATCCAGGGCCGTGGGGTTGAAGATATTCGGGTCTTCGGTTCCGTCGCCCCACTCACGACCGGTGAAAGTATTCACACCAAAGTGCAGGAAAGCAGTCAGCTCCATCGCCTGCCACTCCAGTTGCTGGGGAGTGGGAACGAGACGGGAGGCCATGTCGAGCTTCTCGGCGGCGGTGGCATTAACGGGAAAAGCAACGTGCTTTTCATAATAAGTCTCCTGCGCGTGCAATCCGGTGAGGGATGCAAGAGCGAATAAAAAGGATAGTGCAAACTGTTTCATAGTCGTTATTATTATTTTGGTATTACTTCAATGGACGGATTGTGAACCGGAACTTGTATTCCTGCACAGGCACCCGGTATTGCGGCAATACGCCGGGACCGCAGGTTGCCGTTCCCACACCCGCCTGCTCAGCATCCAGATGCACGGTCACAACTCCTTCGCGTCGCAACTGATTAATATGCGTCGCCGTATCCAGACATTCATCCGTGAAAGGAATGACACTGAACTGGAACGGAACGTCGGAACGGAAAGCCAACCCCTCGCCTGCTTCATCAGCAAGTTGCATCCAACGGACATCCGTACGATTTCCCGTAGCCTGCGGACGGACATAATAGTGGAACATACGTTCTACATCCGTATGATAAACACCGATACGGCCGGACTCATTACGGTCAATATACGTTTCATGTTCCCCGCGTCCCAGATAAGCGACCCGGCTATAAGCATCAGGCATCTCAAAAGTAAGTCCCACACGTGCCAATGAAGTAACAACAGCCGTATCGGGAACGAAATGCGTCTGCACATCCAGCGCTCCATCTTTCTTCAACGTATAGATGAAGGTGGCAGTACCGAGACGCTCATTACGGACATTCAGCAGTTCCACTTCACTGCGTCCGCCACGGGCAGAAGTCTTGACCGAAAGGGCGCGTTGCGTCAGTTTATCCAGTCCGACTTTCTTCCAAGCCTTGGCACCACCCACTTTTTCACGATTGTCATTATCCGTAGCAGGGCGGTAGAGGCTCAACATCACGGGAGAAGCCAGCATTTCTTCACCTTTATATATATAGGAGCTTAACGCTCCCGTCACGGGGTCGATGTCCATCTCCACTTTACCGGAGAGTTTCGCCTCAGGAGCACGGTAGTTCCGGTTTCCGGCGAGGGGGAACTGGTCGTAGGCCACTTCATAATCCGTACCAATGAACGGAGCAGCCTCAACAGGTGTCCAGCGCAGATTGAGCCAAGCCTCGCGGACGTCAGCAGGCAGGCGCACGGCACCCAATGTCACTTCCACCGTAGCATGCGGGGCGGCATCTACCTGACGTGTACCGTCGGCAATCACCCGGCCATCGTCGCCCACCACCTGCCAATGCAGTGTGTAAGCGTTGAGATTGGTGAAGTCGTACCAGTTCTTGATACTCAGGGTTAGTTTCTTACTATCTACCAGTTTCGCTTTGATATATTGATAAGCCTTCTTCACCTCGAGCAAATGCGGATGTGGTTCACGAACAGCATTCACCAAGCCATTGCAGCAGAAGTTGCCGAAGCTGGGGATGTTTTTGGGTCCGTAGTCGCCGCCGTAAGTCCAGTACCAGCGACCATCGGCATCTATTTCGCGGAACGACTGGTCTACCCAGTCCCAAATGCAACCGCCCTGTACGATGGGTTCGGTTTCGAAGACTTCCATGTATTCGCGCAGTCCGCCACAGCTATTGCCCATAGCGTGCAGATATTCGGTCATGATGAAGGGACGGTAGACTTTTGGTTCTGTCTGGCGGGCATAAGCAAGAAGTTCGTCCACGCTGCGGTACATGCGGCAGTAGATGTCGGTGTTGTAGTTCTGCTCGGCGCGCTCGTACTGGATGGGGCGGGTGCGCTCGATGGACTTCATGTAGTCGTAGGTGCGTTCGAAGTTGACGCCGTTGCCCGCTTCGTTGCCGAGGGACCAGATGACGATGGCGGGGTGGTTCTTGCTGCGCTCGTACATGCGCCGGGTGCGGTCCATGTGAGCGGGCAGCCAGGTGGTGTCTTTGGCGAGAGAAGCGGGGCCGTATCCCATACCGTGCGATTCGATGTTTGCTTCATCTATCACATAAAGTCCGTAGCGGTCGCAAAGCTGATACCAATACGGGTGGGTGGGATAATGCGAATTGCGCACGGTGTTCAGGTTATGTTGTTTCATCAGGCGGATATCTTGTTCCATGAGTTCACGGCTGACGGTGCGCCCCAGTTGGGAGTGTTCGTGACGGTTGGCGCCTTTCACCAACACGGGCACGCCGTTGATGCAGAAGCGTCCGTCCTTGATTTCGGAAGTGCGGAAGCCGACGTTGCCCCCTGTCAGGTGTGTCACTTGTCCGGCGTCATTCTTCAGGGCCAGTGTCAGCGAGTAAAGGTTGGGATGTTCCGCGCTCCAACGTTTCACTTCCGGAAGAGTCTGTTCGTCAAAAGTAACAAAATTACTCAAGCCACGGCTCTTTACCGGGATTTCTTTTTTCAGGATTGTTTTTCCGGAAGGGTCTTCCAGCGTATACTCCAAAGTGGAGGCGCCGGTTGCCGCCCCTTCAACAGTGGCTTCAAGAGCGAAAAGCCCTTCTTTGTACGTCTGTTTATCCAGGGAAGAAGTCACTTTATAATCGGAGATGAAGCGGCGGGGGGTGCTGTAGAGGTAGACATCGCGCTCAATGCCACTCAAACGCCACATGTCCTGACACTCCAGATAGGCACCGGCGCTCCAGCGATACACTTCAAGCGCGACGGTGTTCTCGCCTTCTTTGACATAGTCGGTGATATCCCATTCGGCAGGAGTCTTGGAACCTTGGTTGTAACCCAACTGATGGCCGTTCACCCAGATGTAATAAAAAGAAATCACGCCTTCGCAGCAAATCACGATGCGGCGGTCGCGCCAGTCGGCGGGCAGGGTGAAGGTGCGGCGGTAGGAGCCTACTTCATTCTCTTCGTAAGGAACCAGCGGCGGGTTCTTGCGGAAGTTGAACAGGGGGTCGTCAAATTCGTAGGTTTCGTTCACGTAAATGGCGGTGCCGTATCCCTGACGTTCCCAGTTGCCGGGGACGTTGATGTCCGCCCAGCCGCCGGTGTAGAAAGAAGGTTTATAGAAATCCTTCGGTCGGAGGTCGGGGTTCTTCACCCAATGGAATTTCCATGTACCGTTCAGGCTCATATAGTAAGGTGACTGTTCGTAGTTGCCGCTGCGCAGGGCATCCGCCGTTTCGTAGGACCACACGTAGGCGTGCGGCTCCAGCTTGTTCTTTCCGATGGCGTACTGGCTCTGCCACTCCGGCTGCGCCGCGAGGGCGACGGGAAGGAGGCAGAGGGCTATCAAACTCAAAAATAGGTTCTTTTTCATATCCGTCTTGCTGTTAGTAAGGTGATTTGTTGAGGATGGAGCGCTTCCGGGGGGACAAAAAGTTCACATCCGTTAAGGATTGAGCTCATTTGGTGCCAACAAACCAGTTGGCGGGGACCGCGAGAGCTCCCGGCGCGTCGTCGTCACTCCACGATGACTTCGTCGAAATAGATGCGGGCTTCCTGCCCCGGGCGCACGTGGGTGAAAGGACATAGGCCTGCCCCGTATGCCACGACGCGGATGTAGCGTGCCTTCTCTCCTATCTCAAACGGAATATCCTCGCGGAAAGTACCTTCGCGGAAGATTTCCTCCTTCGTAAACGACTTCCCGGAGACCTTGCGGAAGTCTTTATTATCCGCCGAAACCAGCACTTCTATCCTTGCGGGTTTATGCGCCGCCATGCCGTAGTTGGTGATGGAACCCAGCGTGAGCCGCGCCACCGCTTCAGGCTTCTTCAAATCAAGAGTGAAGGAAACGGTATCGTTCTTCATCCACGAGCACCATTCGGAGTCGGTATATTTCAGACTTCCACGCACACCATTCACCAGCAGGCCGATGTTGTCGGCACCGATGCTCTTTATTGCCCGGGCCGTTGCCGGATTCCACCCGACGGGCAGTTCCAGCGTTTGTCCCATCTGCTTGCCTGCGGAGAAAGTGGCGGCCTTTATAGTTTTCGTACCCGTGAGCATCAATGGCCGAACGTAGAGGGCGGACTGTGCCGTGGGCTGACTGCCATCCATCGTGTAGCGCACCTCCACATCCGGGCGGATGCAATCCAACTTCACTTCCAGACGGCCGTCACGGGGTGTCACCGTCTGCTGGATGTTGTACATGGAACGGGCGTAGACGATGCCCTTCGCCGCCAGATGTTCGTTAAAGCCATCCATAGCCGCCAGATACGCCTTCCAGTCCTTGCGTTCCGGCCGCGTCCAGGCCACCTCCGCCAATGCGGAGAGGCGGGGGAAAAGCAGGTAGTCCACATCCTCGGGAGCATTGCAGAACTCCGTCCACATACACGCCTGCACCCCCATCAACAGGGAAGCGGTATGCTGCGACCAGTCTTTTTGTATCGGTTCGTAGTCGTATACATCCTTCAAGGTATTGTTTCCGAAATACGTCAACGGCTCAAACCATTGCGGGCCCTGATAGCGGATGAGATACATAATCCGGGCGGGCGTCATGACGAAACGATGTCCCAGTTCGGCAGCTTTCACCGCCGCTTCGCCATACTTCTGCCAGCCTAGGATGATGAAGTCGTCGGGGATAGTAGCGTTCGTCAGCTCATCCCAGCCTATCACCTCACGGCCTTTGCCCTGCACATAGCGCGCCACGCGACCCATGAAGTAGCCTTGCAGTTCTTCTTCATTCGCCAGTTTCTCCTCTTTCATCCGCGCCTGGCACAACGGACACGCTTCCCAATGCGTCTTGCGAGCCTCATCTCCACCCAAATGGATATACTTCGACGGAAAAAGTTCGAGTACCTCATCCAGCACATCTTGCAGGAAAGTGAATACACTATCGTTTCCGGCACAGAAGATGACATCGGCGTTCTCTCCACCCAAACCGGGCAACACGCCGATATATTTATTCACCACCGGACACGCCAGCAACGGATAAGCAGCCAGTGCGGCATTGCTATGCGCCGGCATTTCTATCTCGGGAATCACTTCGATGTGGCGTTCCCCGGCATAGGCCACTATCTCACGAATCTCTTCCTGCGTATAGTATCCCTTTTCTACCGTAGGCTCGCCCTGACGGGGATTTCGGCGGTCGGGAAAGTTCTTGCCCGGACGGTCTACACGGCGGGAACCTATCTCCGTAAGTTCGGGATATTTCTTGATTTCAATGCGCCAGCCGTTGTCATCCGTCAGATGGAAATGCAGTTTATTCAGTTTCAGCATCGCCATGCAGTCGATGATACGCAGCAGGTTCTCCTTAGGGGAGAAGAACCGTGCCACGTCCACCAACAATCCGCGATAGCCGAAACGGGGCTGGTCGGTGATGGTGACTGCCGGAACTGTCCAGTCGATGTTGGCCAAGGTTGAAGGGGAAGCCAATGTTGATGCCGGAGCCGAAGCCGTCTCAATGGCGGCGGGCAGCAATTGTCGGATACTTTGCAGGGCATAGAAGAAACCTTGCACATCGGCAGCATGAATGTTTATTCTCTTGGACGTAATCTCCAGTTTATAGGATTCGCTCTTCAAAGAGGCATCCGTAGTCAGACAGATGTCTCCTTTCTTGCTTCCCACCTTTATACGGGGAGTAAAACCTGCCGCATGGATAAGAAGTGCAGTAAAGCGGCGTACTTCTACAGCTTGTTCCTCGTTCTCCACAGCAAAGGTTGTTTTTGCAGAGAAATGAAAGTTACCCGTGCCCGGCACTATACTGACCGGGCAGGGAACTAAGGAAATGGATTGTGTCAAGTTATCAGCCTGGATGTTTGCTACTGCCAGAAGCAGCAGGCACACCAGTGCATAAATAGTTCTATTTTTCATAAGGTCTTTCTCATTAGCTATTAAAAACTCATTCTTTATCTCTCTCGGGCGAAAAGCGTACAGGATCATTATATTGTTCCTGCAATGCGGTTAGTTGCGCTTTCAGGTCTTTGATGATTTCTTCCGTCCCCGCTTGTCCGTAGATGTTGCGCATCTCGGTGGGGTCGGCCTGCAAGTCATACAGTTCCCATTCATCGATATCATTATAGAAATGAATCAGTTTGTAGCGGTCGGTGCGCACACCATAATGGCGTTTCACCATGTGCTCGGCAGGATATTCGTAGAAGTGATAGTACAAAGCCTTTCGCCAGTCGGCAGGTTTCTCTCCTTTCAGCAGTGGCATCAGGGAAACGCCCTGAATATCTTCCGGCACTTCCACTCCGGCAAGTTCAAGGAAGGTAGGTGCGTAGTCAATGTTCTGCACCATTTCGTCAATATCCCCTTTACGCTGAAAGTCTTTCGGCAAACGCATAATCAATGGAGTACGCATGGACTCTTCGTACATGAAGCGCTTGTCGAACCAACCATGCTCGCCCATATAGAAGCCCTGATCGGAGGTGTAAACCACGAGCGTATTATCATCCAGACCTTTTTCTTTCAGATAATCCAGCACGCGCCCCACGTTGTCGTCCAGAGACTTCACGGTCTTCATATAGTCGCGCATGTAGCGTTGGAACTTCCAGTTGGCAAGTTCCTTGCCTTGCGGATTCTTCTTATAGAAGTCATCAATGATAGGTCCGTAGAATTTATCCCATGCGGCACGCTGTCCTTCGTCCATGCGACCGATGTATTTCTCGTACATGGACTTCAAGCGGCTTTCTTTGTCGGGGCGCAGCATCTTGAGGTCGTAAATCATATCCATATCCTTCACGATGCTCATCTCCTGTGCCGCAGCAGCGGGGCGTCCTTCATAACCGTCAAAGAAGTTGTCCGGCAACGGGAAAGTTTTATCCTCATAAAGTGCCAGATTGCAGGTATCTGCCAGCCAGTTGCGGTGGATGGCCTTGTGATGGATCAGGATACAGAATGGTTTGTCCTTATCCCGCTGATTCTCCATCCAGTTGATGGCGTCATCGGTGATGAGGTTCGTTACATAACCATGTTTCTGTATCGTATCATTATCCTGGGTGATGAAAGCCGGGTTATAATAATCGCCCTGTCCGGGCACAATCTCCCAATAGTTGAAGCCGGTAGGCAGGCTTTCGAGGTGCCATTTACCAATGAGGGCTGTTTCATAACCGGCTTGTTGCAAGAGTTTAGGAAATGTCTGCTGTGAAGCATCGAACACGCAAGTGGTGTTGTCGTAGAATTTATTGGCACAACTGTGCTTGCCCGTAATCATACAGGCACGGCTGGGTCCGCTCAATGAGTTGGCAACAAAACTGTTGGTGAAACGTACTCCATCGGCAGCAATGCGGTCCAGGTTCGGTGTTTCCATATAACGGTGGTCATAGCAGCTCATCATCTGGGCTGTATGGTCATCCGTCATGATGTATACAATGTTGTATTGCTCCTGCTCTTCAGCCTTCTTTTGGGCAGAGCATGAGGCCAAGGATGCCACAGCAGCGGCACCGGTCAGGGAATAGAGTAATCCTGATTGTAAGTTTTTCATGGTCGGAAATCTTTAGTAGTTTAATTGCCCAAAAGTACGCGTAATGGATAAGAGCAATGTTCAAGAATATCTTTATCATATCCAAAATTCACCATTTCGGGTATATCTAAAGCAACAAAAAGACAAAATTAAAAGCAGCGAAGACAAAACCGGAAGCAGAACAGACAAGATGCGCTGTCTGCTTCCGAAATGTTAGGTTATATTAGCCTATTGAAAAAACCAATTCGTCACATTAAAAATAACCGAAGTTATTATCCGTGTAGTCCAAAGCCGAGTTCGTATCGATTTCCTCCTTCGGTATCGGCAACAGCAGATTTTTCTTCAGGAAGTCCGGATCATTTAGGTTTCCATTATTAAAAATACGTTCTCCCCAGTTGCCATTACCCTGCGGATTTTTGGCTACACTCTCCTTGATGATACCATGATTATTATTCAATTCCAGTGCTTTCTTAAAGAACTCGGTACCCCGCATACGCATATTCTGATACATCTCCGGTTCACCGGCTCCTTCCAGTAAACGTTCAAAGAAGATTTTCTCACGTATTTGTTCTTTTGTCAAGCTAGAGTCCCATCTTGCAGGTTGGGCAGAAACAGTAGTGCCTGAACGACGAGCTCTTGCCAACACTTCATCTACCAAATCTATCGCTTTACCCTTATCACCCAATTCATTATAAACATCTGCCATCATCAGTAGTAAATCCGCATAGCGATAAATAATCAAGTTCTTATGGCTATTATTTCCGCTCTGCTCCGGATCAAATGCTTTCTTATAGTAAGGCCATGACTGCGTGTTAACAGAAGGTTTCTGCGTACAGTTTTCAATAAAGCCTTTCAAACCTTTCTGATAACCGGTAGTGGCATCGCCAATGATGGCATTAATCTCTTCCATAGTAGGAGATGCCGGATTAGCAAATTTTTCATAAGGTAATTTGGCAACATACAGTTTAACCTTTTTCCAACCAGCAGGTATTTCTTCTCCCGGTATAGTATAGGTAAAATAGGGATAAGAATAACCGGAGTCACGCGGAGTTGCAATCGGTTCTTCCAGAGGTTTCGGACCTTGTCCCACACCTTTATAAGTTTTCCAGTTAGACAAATAAGAAACATCAATGCGGGGATCACCCGGATACGTAGCCATAAAGTAATCAAGCAACACTTTAGAAGCACGGATTCGTCCGAAACTCTGTCCATTAGTTGCACCAGCCGGCGCAATCAGCCAACTGCCTCTATTACGTGTACTGGACCCAGCCAAAGCAAAATTGAGCTGAAAGATAGCCTCTTTTGAGCCTTGCACATAGTTGGCAAATAAATTGCCAAAATTCTGTTCCAATGCATATTTGCCATATACCTCATCAAAACAAGCTTTTGCTTGTGCCCATGCTCCTTCATCTCCCTGACAAGCTAAAGTATAATACAACTTACCCAGATATGCTTTTGCAGCATACTTGTTTGCAAAGCCGTCATCAGATGTTTCCGGCAAATTTTCATAAGCAAACTCCCAGTCTGTACGCGCTTGTTCATAGACTGTCGCTCTTGGAGAACAAGGTATTTCCAGCGCATCATGAGCCGAAGAAGTAGTCTTCAATGGGACATCTCCGTAAACGACTGCCAAATTGTAGTAAGCCAATGCACGTAGGAAACGGGCTTCCGCCTCCATTTTAGTTTTTATTGCTCCATCCAAAGGACTTCCTTCAACATTTGCAACAAAAGCATTCACCTCACCTATCACCTTATACATACCTTTCCATGCCATGCCGTTGAGGGTTTCATCAATTGGTTTTCCCTTCATAGATGCCAACAAATCTGCCGATGATCCATTCGTCTGAGGATAGCCAAAGCCACTATATCCCATCATAACCTCTTGCCATGCTTGTCCATAAGCATTATCAGCACTCATATAACCATAGCATCCTAAAAGAGCACGCTGTGCATTCTCTGCCGTACTGAATTGGTTCTTCGAGTTCACTGTATACTGGGGGTCTTCGTCCAGCCATGATTCACAAGCACTAAATGACAATGCGCCTGCAACTAATAATATATATTTAAATTTTTTCATATCTCAATCAAATTTATCAGTTAACCACTTAGAAAGTAACATTTAATCCAAACACAAATGAACGCATGCTCGGGAAAGCATTCATATCGATACCCGGGCGAAGGCCTTCAAATGCGAAACTATTGATTTCAGGATCATAGCCGCTATAGCTAGTGATAACGAAAGCATTTTTCACAGAAGCAAACACACTTGTATTCTCAAATCCTATCTTCTTCATCCAAGTTTTAGGCAATACATAATTCAATGTAATATCAGAGCAACGCAGAAAACTACCATCTTCAATATAACGGTCATAAACCACATTCTTTATATTCGTTGTAGCAGCAGGGTAAAGGTTAGAATGATTGGCTTCCGTCCACATGCCCTGATAAGCCTCACGAGTCAGATTACCTGCTTGTTTAGATGGCGTATAGTAACGAATATTCGAGTTCAGGATATCATTACCATATACACCGTTAAAGGTAGCAGACAAAGAAATATCTTTCCAGGTAATGCGGGTATTGAAACCATAGGTAAAGTCAGGATTCGGATCACCGAGCATGTCTTTATCCTTTTCGTCTACCACACCATCTTCATTCATATCAATACATTTAATGCTACCGGGGGTCATATCATTGGCAGTAGAACTCTTATAAGTTTTAGTAGTACCATCAGCCGCAATATAAGACACCTCACCATTTACAATATCTTCCGGTTGAATGATTCCCTGCGTTTTATAACCATAAAATATACCCGGAGCCATACCTGCAATAAACAAATTTGCAATGCCAAAATGGTCACTAATAGCTGCACCTTCATAACCACGCACGTTTTTCAGCATACCGAAATCGGTTGGTTCAAATCCCAGGTCTCCAATTTTAGACTTATTGAAACCGATATTGGCACCAAGGCTCCAACTCCATCCTTTGGAATTACGCAGAATTTCTCCATCCAAAGAAAACTCAATACCCTTATTTGTCAAAGAACCTTGGTTCACCATTACATTGGCAAACCCACTGGAAGCCGGTAAATTACGTTTTATCAGCAAATCATTCGTTTTTTTCGTATACACATCTACCGTACCAAAAAGACGTCCGTTGAAGAATCCGAAATCAATACCCGCATTCCATGAAGAAGTACGTTCCCATTTCAAACCATCATTCTGTAAGTTACTTACAGCCATTGCCAATAAACGGTCACCCGTAGCCTGAGCATAGTCTATAATCTGCGAATAATCAGAGAATGTGGCATAAGGATCAATTCCTTGATTACCCGTCACACCATAACCGGCACGTACTTTCAGTTGGCTCAACCATTTAATATCTTTAACGAATTCTTCCTGTTCAATGCGCCATGCAGCTGAGAAAGAAGGGAAATAAGACCAACGCTTACCTTTTTTGAACTTACTTGAACCATCAGCACGTAAAGAGGCCGTCAACAGATATTTATCATAGGCAGAGAGATTCACACGACCCAGATAAGAAAGTAACTGATAATCTTTCTGAGTCGGCTGGTCATGTTTAATAATTGAAGCCAGATGCAAACCTTTCGTACGTAAATCGAAGTTAGAGAAACGGGTACCCTTTACATTCTTGTTCAGGAAGGTATGGACATCATAAGTCAGACCGGCCGTTGCATCCAAATGAATTTTCTTAGTCAGATCAACATTGTAATTCAGGATATTCTCAATACTATAGTTAGACTTATCTGTGTTGGAAACAGCCAATACGCCTTCATCATTAGCACCAATAGTCAATGTCATACCATACCAACGATTACGGTCATTAACAGAAACGCCACCACCGGCACGAAGATTATAAGAGAAATGTTTGTTTATCTTCCAAAGCAAATCAGCACTTGCATTGAACTTCTTATCGTTTATGATGTCATCATAGTCATTCTTCCAACTATCCACATTTGTCTTCGCATCCATATTATCCAACAACGACGGGTCATCCGACGGAGTGCGATAGGGAGCAGTATCCAACACCGTACGTGCCAAAGAGCCAGCAACGCCTCCGGTTGTATTACCACCGGTCATCATATCATTTTGCTGTAATGAACCATTCATGTTGAGGGTCAGTTTCACCGCCTTCGACAAGTTAGCTGTCAGGTTCAAGCGCAAGTCACCTTGCTTGATTCCAGTATTTTCTACAATACCTTTGATATTCTTGAAGTTTGCAGAAACATAATATTGCACAGCATCAGAACCACCACTGACAGAAGCCGAATAAATCTGAGACAAGGCAGAGATATATGCTTCTTTCTGCCAGTCTACATAGTTAATCACCCGGTAGTTTGCCGGATTGGTAGGATCTGCCTTATAGCTGTCCAGATTCTCTCCATATACGTAACGCATTTCTCCGTTTGCCTGAGGATAATATTTTTCTTCACCCGGATTCACTTTCATATTGGCATAAGTAGCAAATTCATTCAGATTAATCATATCATGCAGATTACGTGCATTTGCTATTGTAAAGTTAGCTGTTACATTCACTTTAGCCTTTCCTGCCTTACCTTTCTTTGTAGTAATAAGGATTACACCATTAGCACCGCGCGAACCATAAATAGCTGTTGCAGAAGCATCCTTCAACACTGTTATGTCTTCAATATCCGCTGGATTCAAGGCACTCAGCGGATCCTGGGCAATCTGAAAGTCACTGCCACCCATTGCAGATGCTGCAAATTCACCTGTTGAAGATTGAGGAATATTGTCAATAACATATAGCGGCTGATTGTCACCACGAAGAGAGTTGGCACCACGAATGGTCACAGATGTGGCTGCACCTGGAGTAGACATGGTTGCACTAACATTCAGACCTGCCACTTTTCCTTGCAAAAGATTATTTAAAGATGACGCTTTAGAAGCATCATTAGCATCAGGACGAAGACTTTTCGTGGCACCAGTCACATCACTCTTCTTTGCAGTACCGTAACCGACAACTACCACTTCATCCAGCAACTGCGTATCATCTTTTAAAGATACATTGATTACAGTCTGATTTCCCACAGATATTTCCTGCGTTACATAACCAATAAAAGAAAAAACTAATACTGATTTAGAGTTGGGGACATCAATCTTATAATTACCGTCAATATCGGTAATCGTCCCAAGCGATCCTCCTTTTACTTGTACATTGACACCGGGTACACCTTCATTGGCGTTGTCAATCACTTTACCTGTTACTTTGACAGATTGCTGTGCAAAAGCGGCAGCAGTAGTTGTCAAGCAGAACAGACATGTTAGAAAAACATTAAATAGCTTCTGTCTCATAGAATTAAATTTAAATTAGTAAAGACTATTGTTAACATTGATTTCGATGCAAATGTAAAGCGAAACAGAAGGAGCACCGGTACAATAATCACTATTACTAAATCCAAAATTGACTACCTACAGCCTTCCTGCAGGGGTATAGCCAAATTTGGAGCTAAAAATAGACAAAATTGGAGTTTCTTTCCATCAGATTCCTGCCTTTTGTTTTGTATGGTTCGATACAAAAGTTTATTTTTGTTCCAATCTTTGCACAACACCATGAGAAAAACCATGTTAACCACACTAGTATTGTTCCTATTATCGCTCTTTCCGGATAAGGCAGCCGGCAATAAACAATACGCTTTCCAGCAGATAAGTACGCAAAACGGCCTGTCCTCTTCGGTCCGCTGCCTGGTTGTAAGTCAGGAGAAAGGATATGTATGGATAGGTGCGAGGCTGGGTATCGGACGCTTCAACGGCTACGAACTAAGGAAATATCTATTTAGGAATAACTATTATTATATGTCATGCATCCACTAATAAAGAAATTTGCATATATAGTCTATATACTTTTGTTAACTTCATGCGGACATTACCCAAAAGAAGTAGAGAAAGCTTTACTGTCAGCTGGAAACAACAGAGAAAACCTAATTGCAGTTTTAGAACATTATAAAAGTAAGGATTCAGAGAAATATGCAGCAGCTTGTTTTTTAATAGCTAATATGCCTTATCACAAAAGCGATGTCTCGCTAAGCATTCCTTCTACTTACTCCCACTATTTCAGCAAAATAGATTCAATCTACCAAGTAAATCCCAATATCAATATAAACGATTCTATACAACAAATATTAGCTGCCGAATATGCGACATTGCTTCCCCCAAAAACAACAATTGGGCAGAAAGATATTGAAATTCTAACAAAAGATTTCTTAATCCTTAATATTGATGCAGCATTTGAAGAATGGCATCATTCTCCTCTACTTAGAAATCTCAGTTTTGATGAATTTAAAGAATGGATTCTTCCCTATCGTACCGTAAACGAAGCATTAGTCTATGATAAGATGGATTTACGCAAAATGATGTATAATAATCTTTCCCATGATGGAATGGATAACATACGTAAACCTATCGAGCTATATAAAAAATATGTCAGGTTACAAAAAAGCCTGAATAAACGCATAAATACCAACACTCATATTGGAACTTATGATCTTTTTCTCCCTACATTCAAAATGGATTGTCATAACTTGGCAACCATAACCTGCAACATTTTCCGTGCATGCGGAATACCCATTGTCTACGAATTCACCCCTCAATGGATTGATAAAGATAGCAGGCATTATTGGTGCAGCTCTCCTGATTCAACTTTTACTTTCCAGCCCTATACTCCACCTTATAATAACTTAGGAGAAGATTGGGAATTAAGTTTAAAATATGCCAGTAAAGTATATCGCATGACATTCGGAGTTCAGAAAGATACGCCTTATTTCCTGAAAACTGAAAAAGAAGAAATTCCTGCCGTTTTCAATAAAGCAACAATTATGGATGTAACTCCTAATTATCATGTTTGTACAGATATAAGTTTGCCAGCACCTCCAATAAAAGGAAATAATCTTGCTTATTTATCTCTTTTTAATACCCAAGGACTTAATCCAGTCGCTTGGGGGAGTATCGATTCTATAAAACAAGTAGTCCACTATCACAAGATACCTATAAATACACTTTTTTTCCCTACATATATAGACAATAATGGGAAATCAATTCAGTTTGATATGGCTTTTATGATACGCCAGGATTCCACAACAGGAAAATTTCATAAAGAAACAATTAATTGTAATCACCAAAAAAGAATTTCTATACATTTGTTACGTAAATACCCTCCCAAACCACACTTAGAAAACTATCGGAACAATATAAAAGGAGCACTTTTACTAGCCACTAACAAAATAGAAGATCCTTACGACACATTATATGTGCTACCTACCCCTCCTGCCCCCTATTGGCAGAAATATAAAATAGATAATAATAAGGAATACCGATACTATAAGTTACAGACAAAAGACAAGTCTTCTATTAATATTGCCGAATATGAATTTCTGGCTACCAAAGATAGTAAACACATTTATACACTTCCAAGTACATTACCCATCTTTGACTCATTACAATGTTATGCTCCTGCAATCAATCCATATATGAAAGTGAAAGGAGCACCGATCAAATCAGGCCCTCTCTATCTTCAGGCATGTGACGGAAATCTAGATTCTTATATTGAATCAAGTTGGTTTGGTATAGAGTTTGCCCCGCCAGTATGTGTTAGAGCATTACAGTTATATCCAAGAAATGCCAGAAATGGAATAGAACCCAATAATAATTATCAGTTGCTCTATTTTGATAAAAACAAATGGATAGAACACGAAACAGCATGCTCCAGATATAACTATATAGATTTTGATTCTGTCCCTAGTGGAACTATATATTGGTTACGAAATTTAGATCATGGCAAAGAAGAACTTCCTTTCTTTTTCCGAAAAGGCAAACAAATATTTATTAGTCAAGAAACATGGTAGATAAATATCCGCAAATTACAGAAAACAACCTTTTCCTCCTTTAAAACAATCAAAAACAAAACACAAAAATCCAGTTTTAGCTAAAACGAATCCAAAATTAGCTAAACCATTATCTTTTAAGGATATAAATTTGCACACTAATCAATATGCCTATACTTTTGCTCAAAAGGTAGTTAGCCTTTAGATCTAAATACATCATAGGAAAAGTCTAAGCTGTTTCAACTGATTTGATTTTAAACCAAAAGAAATATCCAGCAGACTTGCACTACATTCTGTTTAGACACGGACATTTATAACACAGGATTCTTGATATGAAAAAAGTCATAAACTACTTGGTTTCTCTACTGTTAGGAGTGATTATAACATTCTCCACACTAGGTTCTTTTATCGAGGTATTCAATCAACCTCGTACCTCATTCATATTTAGTATGGCCGCAACATCAATTATAATGAGTGTAATATCTTTAGGCATTTACCGAGGGAAAGTCAGGATATCCAAGCCCATAATCCTATGTTTTTGTTTTTTGGTATTTTATTTGATTGACTTCAGAGACTTGACAAGTTTATGGAATATAGGAAGTTACAGTTTATTAATATTATTCATTACATTATGTTACATTGAACAAATATATTATTCAATAGTATTTAAAGTTTGTCTTTGGACAGCATTTTTACTTGCATGTTGGGGGTATCTACAATACTTCGAATATCTTCCTTCCAATAGCAAATATTTCATATTAACAGGCCCCTATCACAATCCGGCAATACTTGCCATAATATTAAGCTCTTTATTAGGAATAATACTGAATGTATTCATACTCTTTTATATTAAATTAAAAAAGTGCCACAAATTACTGATGTTTATTATTGCAATCACACTATTCTGTACACCTATACTGATATTGACTTATGCCCGTGCTGCTTATATTTCATTGATCATTTCTATTTTATATAGTCTATATTTACTATTTGCGCCCCAAAAGTTACGATTTAAACAAGTAATGTATTGTGGAGGTATTGTACTTTGTATTGTTATATCTGTTGGAACATTATATTATTTAAAACCCAAGTCAGCTGACGGGCGTTTACTAATATGGAAAGTCAGTTGGCAAATGATAAAAGACAAGCCTCTAACAGGATTCGGCAAAGGCGGTTTTGCAGCAAATTATTTGTATTATCAGGCTAAATACCTGGATTGCTCATCAGCAACTACCGAGGAAAGAGCATTAGCTGGTAATACCCATTTAGCATTTAATGAACCTCTGCGTATAACTGTTGAGTATGGAATAATAGGCTTATTCGTTTATTTAAGTTTCATTATTTGGCTACTTATTCCACCAAAAAGAAAGGGAGCTATTAATATTATATGCAAATCTCTTTTAGTAGGAATCTTTATATGGGGGATTTTTGCCTATCCAGATCAAGTATTTTCACTGCTCGCATTCTGGGTTATAGGAATTGCCCTCATATTAAAAAAAAAAGAGAAAAAAAATATCATGAGCTTCCTTATAATAAATACTCCAAAATAGCAATGATAATTCTATGCAGTTTCACTATTATTTGCCTAAGCAATCAACTTTGGAATAAATGGGAGTCGTACCACAAACTATATAGTTGTTTGAAAAATAGCAATTCACAAATGGCTACAGAGTTTCCCAATACACTTGAAAATATAAAAAAAGAAATGAAAAGTGATATAAGTTTTTTCCACCTCTACATTCAACTATTAAGAGCAAGTCATTCAGACGAGAAACTTCTTTACTCAATCCAGTTTCTGGAAACCAATTTTCCTACTCCTGGTTTATTCATAATAAAAGGAGACTATTTAAAAGAAAATTACAAATGGAAGGAAGCCGAAGAAGCCTATAAATTAGCAGCAGCTATGATGCCTTCTTTACAAGTTCCACGAGGGAAATTAGCCTTTTTATACAACGAAACGGGAAGAATAGAAGAGGCACGAAAAATAGCCCATAAGATATTAACAGAGGATGTAAAAATTTACGGTTTCAATACATTCAAATTACATCGCGATTTAAAAAGTATCTTCGAAGGTAAATCAAAATAATTATTAATTTAAACAGGAAAATGTATGAAAAACATTAGATCTTACAAAAAATGGAATATCCTAGCTTATATTGGGATACTCGGTATGCTATTGGCTTGCGCCGATCATATGTTACAAGGGGATGGAAATTCTGGAAACAATCGGCAAGATAATAAAAATGAGGAATTAACTATGCCGATAGCCAAACTATGGTTTGAGAACAACTATACTCCAGTAATCACAACACGAACTATCAGTGGGGAAGAATGGTTATGCAAGCCTCGTTGGGATGAAGCCGAAGAATATAATAGAATGCAGTACGAAGTAGTAGAAACTCCTATCTACACTCATGGAGCATATCTTATATTGGACAATGATACTGAATCTCATTGGCAATCTGATAAGAAACAGAGCTATATTCGAAACAATGCTCATTTAGTAGTTTTACTAAATAAAAAGACGAAAGAAACGAAAAGTTTCATTATGGTATTTATTGGAACTTATGAGTATTTAAAAAATACTCGAACAATCGGAAAGAACAATTATCTATATCGTCAACCGGACTTCAGTGGCAGCGTCTTTTTTTATGAGGTGAATGGTAGCTTTATTAATGGTTGGAAATATTCAGAAGGAAAAATTACCGCAAGCCTATCAAAGATTACAGATTTAAAAAAAGAGGCTAACTCTTCAAATGTTGCTACACGCTCTAGTGATGGATGCCAAGAAATCTGTTATCCTATTTATGGCCCTAGTTGCGATGGCGGACAAACAGGTATGGATGATATGGAATTTGGCACAGGTGATTCAAGCCCTCACTGTCCAACAGTACTCCTTGGTTATGAATGCATAGAAGACTGTAATATACCAGGTGGAGACGGTCCAGGAGAGCCCCCCATTGGAGAGATAGTGTATCCCTCAGATCCTATTGATAAAATCTATGGAAACAAGTCCACTTTAACATATAAAGAGCAAATGCTTCTGAGGGAGGCTCTATTATCAATAAAGGCTCAAAGAATTTGGAAAGAAGTCTATAACGCTTTAACAATATGCGATGTAAAAATAAATTTTCACATAGATTCATCCATTGAAGGAAAATCAAAAGAGAAATATGATGGTAACGATAGGTATATTCTATTTGCAAGTAAAGAAAATATCAATTCTAAAAACCTCATGAAAGAATTATTCAAAACTCTACAACATTGTTACTACGGAATAGATTTCAATAATCCAGACAAAAAGCTTACTATCGAATTTGAAGCGCATGTTTTTCCGGATATAGTAACTGCTATACTTTATGGTAGAATTCTGGAAGCAGATTCTTATTTAGCTTCAACAGATTCTTCCCCCATTTTTAAAAGTGCTGCAAAGGATCTAATTAATTCAGTACTCAAGGCTGGCTGTTTTGATGATGACCAATATATGCTTTATGAAAAAGCCGGAAAGATATGGAACCCCCTCAATTATCATGGAGAATTTGACTCTAATATCCAACCTATGGTATTATATTATATTTTCAGGAAATAAAGCAGATTAAATTAAGAAAATAGAAAAATACATTTAACAAGAAGGTCGGGATATTCAGTATATATCTCCTAATCACATAGAATAAAGAGTAAAGCTACATATAGACTTTACTTTTTATTCTATGTACATCCAGTTTTCTTCTATATAAGAAGATAAAATTGAAACATAACATATTTGGAAGAAATTTTTCAATGAAATAGAAAACATGACATATTTTAGTAGAATTAGCATATAGTATTTTTGCATAATACACTACATATCTTATGTACTAATCTAGAAGTTAATCCTTTATCAATAAGAAGCCAACTTTCTACAGCTAAAATAGATAAATTTAGAGTTCCTGCCCATCAGATTCCTGCCTTTTGTTTTGTATGGTTCGATACAAAACCCTATTTTTGTTCCAATCTTTGCACAACACCATGAGAAAAACCATGTTAACCACACTGATATTGTTCCTATTGTTACTCTTTCCGGATAAAGCAGTCGGCAATAAACAATACGCTTTCCAGCAGATAAGTACGCAAAATGGCTTGTCCTCTTCAGTCCGCTGCCTGGTTGTGAGCCAGGAGAAAGGATACGTATGGATGGGAACGAGGCTGGGCATCGGACGTTTCGACGGCTACGAACTAAGAAAATATCTATTGGGAAACATCACCCATATTATTGAAGATAAAGAACATACCATCTGGACCATTACTCCCAAAGGTTTATTCTACTACGATTATCAGGAAGACAAATTCCTCCAAGCACGCGACGAAGACAACAACCCGGTGACCGTAACTTCCATCTGCCCGTGGACCGACGGCGTATTGTTCGGTGGTAACGGAAGACTCTACAAATATGACTATGCCAACCGGAAAATCAAATTCTTATATCCTCTGACACCTAATAATAAATACAATATTACCAACTTACAAAAGTGGGACGACCACACCCTATTGTGCAGTAACCGCTGGAACCATGCACTGCTCATTGACGTTTCCACCGGACAGACACGCCCTGTTCCTTTTGAGAGCAACGAACTGATTTCCACACTCATTGATAAGAACGGGAACATATGGATAGCCCCTTATTATCAGGGGGTGAAGTGTTACGACCGGAATGGCAAACTCCTGCACTCCTACCACAGCGGAAATTCCCCTCTGCAAACCAATGTTGTACTCTCACTGGCCGAAAATGACGGACACATCTGGATTGGAACGGACGGTGCAGGCATTTATATATTAAATCCGGAAAACGACGAGATGTCCGTCCTGTCACATACTCCGGGCGATCCTTACTCTCTGCCGGTCAATTCCATTCTTTACTTGTATTCCGACACCAACAACAGTATGTGGGCAGGCAGTGTACGCGGAGGACTAATCAGCATTAAGGAAGTAGGGATGAAGATTTACTCGGATGCCCTACCCGGCACGGAATACGGATTAAGTGAGAAATCAATCTTATGCATCTATCAGGACGAAGATGACGAAATCTGGATTGGGACAGACGGCGGTGGAATCAACCATTTTCATCCCGGTAGCAAGAAGTTCCACCACATCATGTCCACATGGGGAGACAAAGTATCTTCTATCACAGGAGTGGACAAACAACGGTTATTAGTATCCCTGTTTAGCAAAGGATTGTTCTTCTTCGACAGGAAAACCGGAAATTACCAGCCACTCATTATCGTAAACGACAGCATCAACGAACTGATGTGCAAGCGTGGAAAAGCCGTAAATGTATTCCAAAACACACCCGAAACCATATTATTACTTGCCGAATCGCCTTATAGTTACCACATAGGTAAGAAAGAATTCACCCCTATTTCACTGGACAAATACACTAAAGAGATTATTGGTACCATGTTGCCGATAGAGAGCGAAGGCCCTGTCTCCTACCTGCACGATTTTAAACACATCTACCGCATAGACTCCCGGAAAAATGTATTGGAAACTCTCTTCAGTTGTCAGGGAGACACCATATTCAACTCCATAGCCATCGATGAAAGCGGGGTTTTCTGGATAGGAAGCAATTACGGCCTCAGCCGTTACTCCATCGAGAAGCGAGAACACACCAACATCCCCAACAGCCTGATTAATGAAATCAATTCACTGATTTGTGATAAACAGGGGCGCGTATGGCTGGGGGCTGACGGAAAACTGTTTGCCCACCTCATTCACGAAGGAGAGTTCATCCTCTACGGAGAATCTGACGGAGTGATTCTGAATGAGTATCTGGAAAAGCCACGGTTGTTATCTGCCCAAGGCGATATCTACATGGGCGGTGTCAACGGCCTGCTCTGTGTCAACAAGCAACTCCCCGACGAGCCAACAACTCCACCCGTGCTGGAACTGGCTGATGTATCGGTGGGCGGAGAACGTATGAACGCCCTGATTAACACCGGACAAAGCCTGAAAGTACCGGAACAAAGCAAACCCATATCCATTAAGATTATCGCCCACGACAAAGATATCTTCCGCAAACCCATGTATCGCTACACCCTGCGGGGAATGGAGGGGCAAGTCATCTACTCTTATCAACCGGAACTGACACTCAGCGGTTTGCCTGCAAGAACTTATCAAGTGATGGCTGCATGCAGCACCCGTTGTGGCGGATGGACGGAAGATTACCAAATACTGGAATTAATAGTGCTTCCGCCCTGGTATAAATCCGGCTGGTTCACAATTAGTTGCATCATAGTGGCATTCTCCGGCATTGTACTCGTATTCTTCTCCTTGCTGCGCCGCAAAGAAAATAAGCTGAAATGGGCCATGAAAGAGCACGAGCAACAGGTGTATGAAGAAAAAGTACGCTTCCTTATCAACATCAACCATGAATTGCGCACTCCATTAACTCTGATACATGCTCCGCTAAAACAACTGTTGGCAACCTTATCACCGGAGGATGAAAAATACCCTATTATACAAAGCATCAGCAAGCAGTCCGGACGCATGAAAGAGCTTCTGAACATGGTACTGAATGTACGAAAAATGGAAGTGGGACAAAGCACCCTGCATGTGGAGAACGTAGAGTTGAACCCGTGGGTGGAACAACTTATTGATGACTTCCGGCCGGAGGCAACAATGAAAGGAATTTCCATCGTTTACAATCCGGACAAGGAAGTGGACACCCTCTGTTTTGACAAGGAAAAATGCACCACCATCCTGACGAACCTGCTTATCAACGCACTGAAATACAGTTCCGAAAACGGGCAAATCAGTGTATCCGTAAGCTTGTCCGAAGACCAGAGCAACGTGCGCATTTCTGTAGCCGACGAAGGTCCCGGTTTAAAGGACATAGATATAAACAATCTCTTTATCCGATTCTATCAAGGCAACAACAGCCGTCCGGGCACAGGTATCGGTCTTTCTTATTCCAAAATTCTGGCCGAACAGCATGGCGGAAGCATCGGTGCGTATGACCACGAAACCACTCCCGGAGCAACCTTCTGGTTTGAGTTGCCCCGCAACGTGCAGCCCGGAAAGGTAACCCTACAACCCCAACCTTATCTGAATGAGTTATTAGCTCCTACCCAGGAAGTGGAAAGTGTTCCGGAAGAAACAGCCGTAAAAGAAGAAACCACGAACAACACACTACTCATAGTAGATGACAATAAGGATTTGACCGACTATTTGTCCGAAGCACTGAAAGGCAAATTCAAGAAGATATGGGTGGCTTATGATGGCGAAGAAGCGCTGCGCATTTGTCGGGAATCATATCCGGATATAGTTGTCAGCGACATACAAATGCCCCGCATGAATGGGTATGAGTTGTGCAAGCACATCAAGGAAGACCTGGAAATCAGCCATATCCCTATTATTCTGCTGACCGCCCGCAATGATGAGGAAAGCCAGATTTTCGGCTACAAGAACGGAGCCGATGCTTATCTGACGAAGCCTTTTGAGGTCAGCATACTTCACACCATCATCCAAAGCCAACTGAAAAACCGTGAACGGATGCGGACTCGCTATGCGGAAGCGGGGCCATTGCCTCAGCCACAGGAAAGTACATTCAGTTCAGCAGACGAAATATTTCTCAAACGAATGAATAAAACCATTTCAGATAATCTGGAAAATCCGCAAATGGGAGTACCGCTACTTTGTACAGAACTGGGCATCAGCCGCGCATCCCTCTACAACAAGTTGAAGGCACTGACCGGAATGGGGGCAAATGATTATATTACTAAAATCAGGATGGAAAAAGCTGTATGGTTGCTTACACACAGTTCCCTCAGCATAAATGAGATAGCGGATCAGACAGGGTTCTCTACATCACGTTATTTCAGTACAGTGTTCAAACAGTATATGGGATGTTCACCGACGCAATATAAGGAGGAGCATTCGTAAAAAAGGCTGTTATTTGCTGTAAACTCAGCAGCTTCATTGCGTTCGCATAGGTAGTTTCTTAGTTCAGAGTGCTTCTTTTTGCAACGGCCACGAATGTCGTTCAGCTGCTTCACGGCGATGAGGCTCGTGCTCCACAGTCATGAAGCACAAGCCCCACGAATGTACGTACTACCAAAACACTGCATATCAACACAATAGACATGCACGATTTTCACAAAGAACAAAGGAGATTGACATCTACAATCCCTATATAGGATGGATAAAAGTAGGTAAGAAACGGAGTACTATCTGAATAAAAAGCAGGTAATCCGGTATCTTTTACATCAAAATAAGCAGGAAATGAGAAGATAGAGAATGAAAGGTCTTATACAAATATAAATGATAACAAAAAGATAATCAGAAATATACATTCAATTAAGAGTGGTGTAGGCAAATTTGCCTACACCACTCTTATTATTTGCTTCCACCATGCTCTATCACCGATGAACAGGGAGATACAGAGCGCTGGTGTAAGCGTGTAGGTAAAAGTGGAGATAAAGTCTGTGTAACAAGACAAGCATGGATAAGAAAGAGATGATAAGTATAAGCAGTTCACTCTAATTTCTTGTCGGGCGAATAAATCAATCCGTCCACTGCCTTTTCTCCATCAAGAGTAACAAACACTACAGTAAACATCCATTTTACTAATCGCACCTCCGGCAAAGTAAATTTGCCTACAGGAAGTTTCAGTAATACCTTATTCCAGCCTTTATGCAGTTGAACCGATAAGGGGGGACGGGACACGCAGTTTTCATTCCCGAGAGGAGTCTCAGGATTTTTTATACGATGAGTGGCCGTCCATACCGGCGGTAACACTTCTTCTTCATTCAGCCAGATGCGACTCTCTTTATAATCCCATTTGCCGGGCAAAGGCGGGAGATCAGCCTCCGAACGACCATAATTTTGAAACTCAGCCCATAATCCAACAGTCTGTTCTTGGGGAGAATAGACATAAGTATAGGCATAAGCCGTATGATTTTCCTTCGGATCTTTATAAAAAGTTGGGACAAACGTTCCCCACACATGGCGTAAGTAAATTCCGGTACCTACGGCAAGATGGGTATCATACTTCTTTCCATTATACTGATAGCTATCCTGCAATTTTCGTTCAGGAGGAAATACCCTTGTCAAATCTCCCTCATTGGGAAATGCATCGGTAATCTTCCACCAGACATTGGTTTGTTTGACATAAGCAAACGGATATCCCCGGAAAAGATGTTCTTTATACCATAACATCCGCTCTTCAAAATCAACGAAAGAATGATATGTTGCATTATTCTTATCCGGCGGAAGAATGGTACCGTTCTTGTCGAAATATTCAGTTCCTCCACCCAGCCAGGCGCGTTCTGCAATGGCCAGCATATTGGGGTAAAAACCATTCTCACGGATAATGTTTTCCTCTTTGTTGACGCAGCGGTCGTTCCATACAGCAAGGATAGCTCCGGCAATGTCATCGTTGCCCTGTTCTACATCGCAGATATGGCTGTTATATAGCCCTATGATATCTCCGAAAGTATCAAAATGATTCAGATAGTGCAGACGCGAATCAATAGCAGGAATACCTTTCTGCGCTTTTCCGCGCGAACTCCACAGATGTGTCATATCAATTTCACCCGTTTGATAATGCCAACCAGGATTCCAAGAAATAGCTTTCTTCCCCAAAGCACGGATAAATGCCACCATTTCGGGCACAAACTGCGGATTGGTAATCTTCACTTCGTCCGTGCCGATATGCAGATAAGGTACATCAAAAGTTTCACAAACTTCCTCAACTAAGAGTTTTAATATTTTCATCCCTTCCGGACTCTGCATATCGTGGCGAAATGTACGCATAAAAGCTGCACTGTGTCCCGGCATATCTATCTCTGGAATCAGTAACATTCCATGAGCCTTACAGAAAGCTACCAGTTCTTTCGCTTCAGCTTGCGTATAATATTTTCCCGGCATGCGGGTAGTATTAGCACTGTCGTTCAGCATCGGAAATATTTTACTTTCCAACCGCCAGGACTGATTCTCCGTCAAATGCCAATGGAACACATTTATCTTGAATCTGGAAAGCATCGTGATTTCACGTTTCAATTCGCCCATAGAAATATACGTACGTCCCACATCGTGCATAAAACCCCGGATGCGAAAAGCCGGCCAATCGGTTATCGTACATCCCTGAAAAGTAGTCTTTTTACCTGACGAGTCGGCTAATTGCCTTAAAGTTTGCATAGCCCAATAGACTCCCCTTTCGCTCATTGCTTCTATAGAAATCTTCTTAGCCATTACTTTAAGTTTATATGCTTCATCTCTATTTAAAGGCGCTTCATCCAGCGACTCCACTAATTTCACTTCAATCACTGCCGCAGATCTTCCATCTATCCGACCGCCCAGTTCAGAAATAAAACATTCCCATTCATCCTGCAAAACAGGAGTATCAAGGCGTGTCTTATCCAGTACAAAATGGCCACGTTCTTCTGTAAACTTCTGCGGTCGAGGCAGCAAATAATATTCGCTCGCCTGCATATGACACGCAAACAAAAGACAGCATAAATAAAAATATAAGAAATATAAGCCTTTCATAATATAGTGATTAAGATTACATTATAAATATACATTTCCTTATAGCTAATAAACTATTCCAACTCCGGCAATGTCACCGGAAACATATTATTTTCTCTATGTTCCTGGCGGATAACTTCAAGCATCTGTTTCACAATATCCGGATGTTGCGCCACTATATCAGTATCTTCGTGGATATCCCTTGAGAGGTCGTACAGATAAGGCTTTCCTTTCTTGACTACCAGTTTCCAGTCGTCCATACGAACGCCGAACTGATCGGTTTCATGGAATTCCCAATAGAGGAAATCATGTTTCTGCTGTTTGTCGGCATTGCCTAATAAGGTAGGGGCAAAGGAAATGCCATCGAAACAGTCATTTTCTAATTTCTTATTGATATACTTTTTCGGGAATCCTTTGTCACCTATCAGTTCACAGAATGTGGGCATGATGTCGTAAAATGCCAGTTGATGGTCGTTTACCGAACCGGCGGAGATGCGTTCCGGCCAGCGCACAATGAAAGGTATCCGAATGCCGCCTTCATGGCACTGCCGTTTCAGGCCGCGCAGTTTCCCATCCCGACCGAAGAACTCCGGGTCTGCTCCTCCTTCTTCGTGAGGACCGTTGTCACTGCTGAAGATGACGATGGTGTTCTTGTCCAGCCCTTTTTCTTTCAGTTTCTTCAAGACTTCGCCCACGTAATAGTCCAGACGGGTAATCATACCGGCAAACTGGGCATGGGTATGCTCCGAAACATTATAACGTCCTTTCTCGTACCCGCCCCAGGTTTTATCTCTAAAGAACTTCTTCTTGTAGCTTTTCAGAATAGAATCATTCGGCTGTGCAAGTTCCGCATGCGGCAAGGTGTAGGTGAAAAAGCCATAGAAAGGCTGCTCTCCGTCCTGTTGGTCCAACCATTCCAGCGCCTTACCGTGAATCAGGTCAGCCGAATATTGTGTACGTTTCTTGTAATCATCGCCAAACATCGGATAGTTGATATTATCTTCCATCAGGATGCGTACAACTCCTGTGTCTCCTTCCTGTTTACTGTATCTGTTCAGAAAATTGGGATAATACAAATGAGCTTGAAACTGACATATATAACCATAGAATTCATCAATACCCCGTTTATCCGGTGTGGAACAAGAGCCTTCATAACCACCTGCCCACTTGCCGAAGACTCCTGTTGTATAACCGTTCTTCTTCATGATTTCAGGGAGAATGATATGATTTTCATCGTATGGTTCTTGACCGACAACGGTGAATTCGTCATTAATCCCATATTTCACGGTTGGAACTCCCTGCCAATACTCTTTATTTCCACGCACATGAGTGTGTCCCGTATGTTGCCCCGTCATCAGCGAAGCACGGGAAGGGGCGCTCACCGGACTACCGGCATAGGCTTGAGTAAACAGCATACCTTCGGCTGCCATACGATCTATATTAGGCGTTTCAATGTATTTCTGTCCGTAGCACCCCAAATCCCCGTATCCCATATCATCGCAGAGGATAAAGATAATGTTAGGTTTGGGATTCTTGTTTGCCGCATTAGCGCACAAAGCAACAGTAGCCAACAAGCCTGTTCCTAAAGTTATACCTATCTGTTTCATGCTAAGCAATTTATTATGTGCTGACTCTAAATTATTTTGATATATCATAACTGTAGTAGCTGTCATCCTGAGCTTGTCGAAGGATCTCTTCTCCTGCTTATATAGCGCAGATTTATGCTAAGAGAGTAGATCCTTCGACAAGCTCAGGATGACAGGCACTAACAGAAATCATTCTCATATATCAAAATTATCTCAAATCAGTACTTATTATTTATTTCAATTTCCCTGTCACTTATTCTTCTCCCCCGAAATCTTCTTGTTGCTGCTCCACTTCTTTCAGTCTTTGAGCATTCTGCACTTTCAGAATCCTCTCCTGCTCCAACTCCACAGCCGATTTTGCGGACGTTCCGGCAGACTGTAAAGAAGATGAACCGGCAATCAGCGCCGCATCTTTCTCCGAATAAACCAACGGATGAGCAGCAGGATAGCTTTCCAACTCCAAAACAGCACTTACAGGCATCTGCGAGCCTTCAAAGAGCACACTTGCCGTTACCTTTATCTTACCCGGCTTCAAGGTGGACTGTATCAGCACCGGAGCTGTCCCCCACTTCACCGGAGCAGGATTTGCCAGTATTCCGGCATCACCCAGAATACGTCCTTCACCTTCCACATGAAACTTCACATAGTAATTGTTCAAGCGTTTGATGTTCCCATTCTTATCGGCTATAGCAGCTACTACAGTAACAAAGTCGGAGCCATCGGCTTTCAGATTTACATTCTCATTGTCAACCCAGAGCAATACTTTCTCCGGACGACGGGCAGGGTGAACTTCGTGCGTAGCAACCACCTTGCCATCTATCAAACCTTCTGCCCGCAACAATACTTCATCCTGCTTTTTCTTCCGTGACATCGCTTTATCAACCATGAAATCGTAAACATCGGAGAAGGTTATAACAGGCGAAGGCATACCTTCTTTAACTACCGGTTTATTATAAGCATAAGTCTTTCCATCTTTCAAGAAGGTGAGGCGCACTTCATCGCAATTGGAATAAACAGTCACATCCTTGCCGGAAAACGGTGTCATTTCATGAGCGATATAAACCACCGGACCGGTTTCAAAAAGCCGCTCTTCTTTCCGGGGCGAACGCTGCGCCTTGAACATATAGTACGAATACTTGGGCTGGCGGAATACATCCATCAGTCCGCCATAAAATGGATCGGGATGATAGCCACGCTGATGGTCGAACGAATGCCACAGGCAGCCGCCCACATGTTGGCGGGGAGTGCGATAAAGGGCATCGTAGCAGGTATAAGTATAACTGGGATTTGCATAATGCTGTGCTTGGATAAGCATAGGTTGTTCTCCCCAATTGCGGGCTACACGACTGGGAGAGTTATGTGAGCTCCAGTCGTCTACATTGTCACCCCATTCACGGGTAAAATAGGTTATCTTAGGGTCAGCATCCTTGTCGCCCCACGACTTGCCATCGAAGGAGGGATGCGTGAAAAGTACCGGGAAATGCTCGCGTCCGCGTGCACCGCTATCACAACCGGAATAGCAGTAGGGATAAGGATACTCCTGGTCTACAATGTCACGGGTGTTCTTGGCAAAGTCTTCCGGATACCAGGTTTCATTGAGGATAGGTTCCCACATCCACACACAAGCATGGTTGCGGTCGCGTCGCACAAGGTTGCGGATATCACTGTATACACGTTGTGCAAATTCGGGAGCATCATTCCAGAACTGCCAGCCCGGAGTATTAACAATTACAAACAAACCGAGTTCATCGCATGCATCCATGAATGCCGGGTCTTGCGGACAATGGGCGTTACGGATTACTTTCATTCCGGCATCACGCAGTTTCTTGGCATCACGCCAATGAATACTGTTAGCCACGGCATTACCTACCACCGCAAAGTCCTGATGACGGTTAGCGCCAATCAACGGACTTTCATAAGGTTTACCATTCAGCCAGAAACCGTCCTTGCCCTTAAACTCTACGATACGGATGCCGATACGGCGGCGATAACCGTCCACCACATTACCTTCGCGGTCACGGATACGTACAATCAGATTATATAAGGTGGGAGTTTCCGGACTCCACAGTAATGGATTCTTGATCGTGATTTTATCTTGTGAAGTAACAGCCTTTCCCGGCCGTACTTGAACCTTATCATTCAAGAAAGCAACCTGTGTACCATCCGGTTGCTGCAATTCATATTCCACAATTCCGGCAAAAGTTTTACGGCTATCATTACGTAAGTGAGCTTTCAATAATACTTCAGCCAAAGTATCCGATACTTTATCATAAGCCACAAACAAGCCGCCGCCCGCTACTTCGTCCTCAAAATTCGGATCAGTAATAAAGACCGGATTATGAGCTACCAACCAGCAATCACGATAAATGCCACCGAAGTAGGTAAAGTCGAGCACATCCTGTGCCTTTCCGGGAGGATAGCTCGTATCATCGCTATTATCCGCCCACACGGCTATCACATTATCCTCTCCCCAGTTCAATACGTCAGAGATATCGACCACCACAGGCAGATAACCGCCAAAATGTTCAGTCAGCAACTTCCCGTTGACAAATACCTTGCTCTTTCCCATGATGGCTTCGAAGTGCAGGAAGAGTTTCTTCCCCTTCAAAGCATCCGCAGGGGTGAAGTGCTTACGATACCAGACTTCTCCCTGATAATTGATGCAACCACTGGCTTCTGTCGGCAAATATTCAATGCCATTGGGCAGAGAGACTACCGTCCATTCCGCATCATTAAAGTTCGCAGCTTCAGCACCCGCAACGGCTCCTTTATAAAAGCGCCAGGCAGGATTCATGGAAAACACTTCACGCCCGGAATTGGGCAGTTGGAAGAAACCGGCAGTAGAAAACTCGGGTTGATGAGATGCCTGCACAGCACAGCAGGGAATTAAGAATAAAGCGATCAGGATGAAATGAATGATTCTCTTCATAAGGATAGTATTATTTTAAGTATATAGATTGGAGCAATGACAATGTCTATAGCATCCGATACAAAAGTAGGGCAAAACCCAGAAATACAATTACAATAATCGCTATTTTTAATCCAATTTTATCTAATCAGCCATTCATAGCCGGAATTTATTGACAGTATTTGCTCTTCATCCTACAAAGCAGAACTAACTATGGGGATTAACCAACTCCATACCAAAACCGAATCCGAACCATACTTGCTCCGTAGTAAATTCAGTCAAAGGTACTTCTACACAGAGAAAGTACGGGATTGGTACGGAGCAAGTATGCCCCAGGTATAGTCCGGAGACAAAACTAAGACTATAAAACCACCTCAATTCCCCACCCAAAAGCCCTTTCAGCACTATGTTCATTATCAATGAAATAAACAATAAACAGGGTGTTGAAAACTTCTCAAAAAGTTTTTAGTTAAAACTTGTGGGGAATTGTGGGGAAATGTGTACTTTTACCGTCGCTTATTATAATAAGGTAACAATGATACGTTTTTTGGGCAATATAGAAGCGAAAACCGACGCTAAGGGACGTGTATTTATCCCTGCCGGTTTTCGGAGGCAACTGCAATCTGCTTCCGAAGAGAAGCTCGTGCTGCGCAAAGACGTGTTCCAGGACTGCCTGGTACTCTATCCAGAAAGCGTTTGGTTCAAGACGCAAAACCAACTAAGGAAGCGCCTGAACAAGTGGAACGCAAAACACCAAGAAATCTTCCGGCAATTTGTGAGCGATGCGGAAATCATGGTTCCCGATGGGAATGGACGCATCTTGCTGCCCAAACGTTACCTGCAAATGGCCGGCATACAGAGCGATGTACGTTTCATCGGTGTGGACAATACGATAGAAATCTGGGCAAAAGAGAAAACTGAACAACCGTTCATGAACCCGGAAGAGTTTAGCGAAGCTTTGCAGGATATTCTGGGAGACGAAGACGATTGGGAAGAAGACGAGGATGAGTGATTAACGATTAGTGATTAGTGATGAATGGGAAATGAAGAGTTGACATATCATGTACCGGTGTTGTTGATGCCGAGTGTGGACGGAATGAATATCCGGCCGGATGGAACGTATATAGACGTTACCTTCGGAGGTGGAGGGCATTCACGGGAAATACTGTCACGGCTGGGAGACGGCGGACGGTTACTGGGATTCGACCAAGACGAAGATGCGGAACGGAACATTGTGGATAATCCGCACTTCACTTTTGTACGCAGCAACTTCCGATATCTGCACAATTTTCTACGTTATCACAACATCGAGGAAGTAGATTCAATACTGGCTGATCTGGGTGTATCCTCCCATCACTTCGATGATAGCGAAAGGGGATTTTCGTTCCGCTTTGACGGTGCACTGGATATGCGCATGAACAAGCGTGCGGGGGATACTGCAGCAGATATCATAAACAACTATGATGAGGAACGGTTGGCTGACATCTTTTACCTATACGGTGAATTAAAGAACAGTCGCAAACTGGCATCTGTAATTGTGAAAGCACGTGCCGGACAGAAGATTACAACCATCGGTGAATTTCTGGAAGTCATTAAACCGCTTTTCGGTCGGGAACGGGAGAAAAAAGAACTGGCTAAAGTTTTTCAGGCACTGCGCATCGAAGTGAACCAGGAAATGGAAGCTCTGAAAGAGATGCTATATGCAGCAACCGAGGCTTTGAAACCAGGCGGACGATTGGTAGTAATTACCTACCATTCACTGGAAGACCGGATGGTAAAGAATATCATGAAAACCGGAAATGTGGAAGGTAAAATGGAAAAGGATTTCTTCGGAAATGTACAGACTCCATTCCGGTTGGTTAACAATAAAGTGATTGTACCGGACGATGCGGAAATAGAACGGAACCCGAGATCGAGAAGTGCAAAACTGAGAATAGCAGAGAAAAAGTGATGGTAAGATAATGAAGGATATGGAAGAAAAACAGGTAAACGAAAAAACAGAGAAAGCGAAGAAAGCCAAAAATCGCACATCTCTGAAAAACATTATTGGTGGCGACATTCTGGCTACGGATTTTTTTCGCCGTCAGACGAAGTTGCTCGTAATGATAATGCTGCTGATTATATTCTATATACACAATCGTTATGCTTGCCAGCAGCAAATGATAGAGATTGATAAATTGAAAAAAGAGCTGATTGACATCAAATACGATGCTCTTACCCGTAGTTCAGAATTAATGGAGCGGAGCCGGCAGTCACGTATCGAAGAGTATATTGCAAGTAAAGAGAGTGACTTGCAGACATCCACTCATCCACCGTATTTGATTAAGTAATTATAGAATCATTAAATTGTAGACAGATTTGGCAGTAAATAAGAAAAATATCATGACCCGCTACTTCTTTGTAGTCCTCGTAATGGGATTGCTGGGAATAGCTATTGTCGTTAAAGCCGCAGTCATCATGTTTGCGGAGCGACAGTATTGGCAGGATGTAGCCGACCGTTTCGTGAAAGAAAACGTGACGGTAAAGCCTAATCGTGGTAACATTCTTTCATCCGACGGCAAACTGATGGCAAGTTCCCTGCCCGAATATCGTATATACATGGACTTCAAGGCAGGAGGAGAAACCAAGGACACGATGTTGGTGAACCACATGAATGAAATATGTGAAGGGTTACATAAGATATTTCCTGATAAGAGTGCAGCTGAGTTCAAGTCACACTTACAGAAAGGGCGTAAAAAAGGTAGCCGGAACTATCTGATTTATCCGAGACGTATTTCATACATCCAGTACAAAGAAGCCAAGCGTCTGCCTGTTTTCAATCTGAACAAATACAAAGGCGGTTTCCACGAACAGGTATATAATCAGCGTAAAAAGCCGTTTGGCTCCTTGGCAGCCCGTACACTGGGTGACCTCTATGCAGATACTGCACAGGGGGCAAAGAATGGTATCGAACTGGCTTTTGACACTCTGCTGAAAGGACGTGACGGTATCACGCACCGCCAGAAAGTGATGAATAAATACCTGAACATCGTAGATATAGCTCCCGTAGATGGCTGCGACATTATCTCCACTCTCGATGTAGGTATGCAGGATATCTGCGAGAAAGCATTGGTGGATAAGTTGAAAGAAATCAATGCTACTGTAGGTGTAGCCATACTGATGGAAGTGGAAACAGGTGAAGTCAAAGCTATCGTCAACATGATGAAAGCTGGTGACGGCAACTATTATGAAATGCGTAATAATGCCATTAGCGATATGATGGAACCGGGGTCTACATTCAAGACGGCTTCTATCATGGTAGCCCTTGAAGACGGGAAAATTACTCCGGAGACGGAAGTAGATACCGGAAACGGTGTAATGATGATGTACGGTAGTAAGATGAGGGATCATAACTGGCATCGCGGTGGCTACGGGAAGATCAATGTAACCCGTATCCTAGAAGTTTCTTCCAATGTCGGTGTTTCGTACCTAATCGACAAGCACTACAAGGATAATCCTCAAAAGTATGTAGACGGGCTGAAGCGAATGAGCATTGACCAACCACTAAATCTACAAATCTCAGGTGAGGGAAAACCGAATATAAAAGGTCCGAAAGAAAGATATTTCGCCAAGACGACCTTACCATGGATGAGTATCGGTTACGAAACTCAGGTTCCGCCGCTCAACATCCTTACTTTCTATAATGCTATTGCCAATAATGGCACGATGGTGCGTCCTAAGTTTGTAAGAGCCGCTGTAAAAGATGGTGAGGTGATAAAAGAATATCCGACGGAGGTAATCAATCCGAAGATTTGCTCCGACCGCACCTTGACACAAATCCGCGATATTCTGGAAAAAGTGGTATCACAAGGATTGGCGAAACCGGCCGGAAGCAAACAATTCTCCGTAGCTGGGAAAACGGGTACGGCACAGGTATCCCAGGGTTTGGCAGGCTATAAGTCAGGACGGGTGAATTATTTGGTAAGTTTCTGCGGTTACTTTCCGGCAGAAGCACCGAAGTACAGTTGTATTGTTTCTATCCAGAAACCGGGACTTCCTGCCTCAGGTGGTTTGATGGCCGGTAGTGTATTCGGAAAGATTGCCGAAAGAGTGTATGCTAAAAATCTGCGGTTTGATATCCGCAGTGCAATAGATAGCACAAGCAATGTCATTCCTCCGGTAAAAGCAGGAGAAATGAATGAAGCATTGCAGGTGTTGGATGGGCTGAATGTTCCGGTACAAAAGCAGTTCTCTCCCAAGAAAGGGAAAGAAGCATGGGGACATACGCAGGAGTCCCCTAATGCAGTTATTCTGCAGGCCAAGGAGGGAACAAGCTCAAATACAGTTCCCAACGTCATAGGAATGGGAGCGAAAGATGCTGTTTACTTATTGGAAAGCAAAGGACTGAAAGTCAGAATAAGCGGTATAGGAAAGGTAAAGAATCAATCGATACCGGGTGGTAACCGCGTTGTGAAAGGTCAAACCATAGTTTTGACACTTCGTTAAACTATTAAGAATATACATTATATATAATAAGGTATGATATTAAGTGAATTACTGAAAGCAATACAACCGATACAAATTATCGGAAGTACGGAGACGGAAATAACGGGGGTAAATATCGACTCCCGTCTGGTGCAAGCCGGACATCTGTTCATGGCTATGCGCGGTACCCAGACTGACGGGCATGCTTACATTCCCGCTGCCATTGAGAAAGGTGCCGTCGCAGTGCTTTGCGAAGATGTGCCTGAAGAAAAGAAAGAAGGCATCACCTATATCCAGGTGAAAGACAGCGAAGAAGCTGTTGGTAAAATAGCCACTACTTTTTACGACGACCCAACCTCCAAAATGGAATTGGTAGGCGTAACCGGAACAAACGGAAAAACCACCATCGCTACCTTATTATATAATACATTCCGTTATTTCGGTTACAAGGTAGGACTGATCTCTACAGTCTGCAACTATATAGATGATCAGGCAATCCCAACTGAACATACCACCCCCGACCCCATCACCCTAAATCAGTTGCTGGGACAGATGGCAGACTCCGGGTGCAAATATGTCTTTATGGAAGTAAGTTCACATTCCATTGCCCAGAAACGCATCAGTGGTCTACGCTTTGCAGGGGGAATCTTTACCAACCTGACACGTGACCACCTGGACTACCACAAGACTGTGGAAAACTATCTCAAAGCCAAGAAGAAATTTTTCGATGATATGCCGAAAGGTGCTTTCAGTCTGACTAATCTGGATGACAAGAACGGACTCGTCATGACCCAGAACACACGTTCCAAAGTATATACTTATTCCTTGCGTAGCCTCAGCGACTTCAAGGGCAAAATATTGGAATCTCATTTTGAAGGGATGTTGCTCGACTTCAACAACCATGAACTGGCCGTACATTTCATTGGTCGTTTCAATGCTTCAAACTTGCTGGCAGTATTCGGTGCAGCCGTATTGCTTGGAAAGAAGGAAGAAGACGTACTCGTTGCACTCAGTACCCTGCAACCTGTGGCCGGACGCTTCGATGCTGTACGTTCACCCAAAGGTATCACTGCCATTGTGGACTATGCACACACACCGGACGCTCTCATCAATGTTCTGAATGCCATTCACGGCGTACTCGAAGGAAAAGGGAAAATAATTACTGTAGTAGGTGCAGGCGGCAACCGAGACAAAGGTAAACGCCCCATCATGGCAAAAGAGGCGGCCAAAGCAAGCGATCGTGTTATCATCACTTCGGACAACCCCCGCTTTGAAGAGCCGCAAGATATCATCAATGATATGCTTGCCGGATTGGATAAAGACGACATGCAGAAGACCATCAGCATTGCCGACCGGCGCGAAGCTATCAAAACAGCATGTATGCTGGCGCAGCCCGGTGATGTTATTCTTGTAGCCGGAAAGGGCCATGAGAACTATCAGGAAGTCAAAGGAGTTAAACATCATTTTGATGACAAAGAAGAGTTAAAGGCGATAATGTTTTAAAGTGATAAAGTGGTAGAGTGATATTACTTTAACACATTATCACTTTACCACACTATCACACTAAATAGTTGATTTATGTTATACTACTTATTTCAATGGCTGGACAAATATAACATTCCCGGTGCGGGCATGTTTGGCTATACATCATTCCGGGCTCTGATGGCAATCATTCTCGCATTGCTCATCTCAAGTATCTGGGGTGACCGTTTTATAGACTTGCTGAAACGGAAACAAATTACAGAGACCCAACGTGATGCCAGCATCGACCCGTTCGGAGTGAACAAAGTGGGTGTACCAAGTATGGGAGGTGTCATTATTATTGTGGCCATTCTCATTCCATGCCTATTGCTGGGTAAACTGAGCAATGTCTATATGATATTGATGCTGATTACCACAGTATGGTTAGGATCGCTGGGCTTTGCCGATGATTACATCAAAATCTTTAAGAAAGACAAAGAAGGTTTGCACGGGAAATTCAAAATTATCGGCCAGGTAGGTTTAGGACTGATTGTAGGCCTGACACTTTACCTGAGTCCACAGGCAGTTATCCGCGAGAATATTGAAGTAAAGAAACCAGGACAGGAAATGGAGGTCATCCATGCAGGGCAAGACATTAAGTCCACGCAGACTACGATTCCGTTCTTTAAGAGCAATAACCTGGATTACGCAGACTTTGTGGGTTTCTTAGGTGAGCATGCACAAACTGCCGGTTGGGTTTTATTCGTAATCATTACTATATTCGTAGTAACAGCTGTCAGCAATGGCGCCAATCTGAATGACGGAATGGACGGCATGGCAGCGGGAAACTCAGCAATCATAGGCTTGGCATTAGGGATTTTAGCCTATGTATCGAGCCACATTACGTATGCCAGTTACCTTAACATCATGTATATCCCCGGATCGGAGGAACTGGTAATTTTCATTTGTGCCTTTATCGGTGCATTGATCGGTTTCCTGTGGTACAATGCATATCCTGCACAGGTATTCATGGGCGATACGGGCAGTTTGACGATTGGTGGCATCATTGCCGTGTTTGCCATTATCATACACAAAGAGTTACTTATACCTATTCTTTGTGGAGTGTTCCTGGTAGAAAACTTGTCCGTCATCCTGCAACGATTTTATTACAAAGCCGGAAAGAGAAAGGGCGTTAAGCAAAGGTTGTTCAAGCGAACTCCCATTCACGACCATTTCCGTACTTCCATGAGTCTGATAGAACCGGGGTGTACAGTGAAGTTCACAACGCCGACCAAGCTGTTCCATGAATCAAAGATTACAGTCCGCTTCTGGATTGTGACGATTGTATTGGCAGCGATAACAATTATAACATTAAAGATAAGATAATAGAGCTGCCAGCCGCGAGCTACAAGCTACAAGTGCTCGCTACTGGTTGCCGATAAATAACAAACTTGTAGCAACTGCCAACTCCAGCCACTTACTGGTAGCTAGTAGCTGGTAGCCTGTAACTTTAAAGAATATATGAGTAGAATTGTAGTATTAGGAGCCGGAGAGAGCGGTGCAGGTGCTGCCGTACTCGCCAAAGTGAAGGGTTTCGACACATTCGTATCCGACATGTCCGCCATCAAAGATAAATATAAGGAAGTGCTGGATAAGTACGGCATTGCCTGGGAAGAAGGACAGCATACGGAAGAATTGATTTTGAGTGCGGATGAAGTGGTGAAGAGCCCCGGTATTCCCAACGACGCTCCGATGATACTGAAACTGAAAGAGCAAGGTACGCCTGTTATCTCTGAGATAGAGTTTGCGGGACGCTATACCAATGCAAAAATGATATGTATTACCGGTTCAAATGGCAAGACCACTACCACCTCACTTATTTACCACATTTTCAAAAGTGCAGGTCTGAATGTGGGATTGGCTGGTAACATAGGTAAAAGTCTTGCCTTGCAGGTAGCCACAGACCAACATGATTATTATGTGATTGAGCTCAGCTCTTTCCAACTGGATAATATGTATAAGTTCCGTGCCAATATTGCCGTGCTGATGAACATCACACCCGATCATCTGGACCGTTACGACCATTGCATGCAGAATTATGTGGATGCAAAATTCCGCATCACACAGAACCAGACACCTGAAGATGCTTTCATCTTCTGGAATGATGACCCCATCATCAAGCGGGAACTGGACAAGCATGGACTACGAGCCCATCTTTATCCATTCTCTGCAGTAAAAGAAGATGGAGCCATAGCTTATGTGGAAGACGGCGAAGTTGAAATCAACGAACCCATCGCCTTCAATATGGAGCAGGAGAAACTGGCCCTGCAGGGTACGCATAATTTATACAATTCTCTCGCCGCAGGTATCTCAGCCAATCTTGCCGGAATAGAGAAAGAATATATTCGTCGGGCATTGTCTGACTTTAAAGGTGTGGAACATCGCCTGGAAAAAGTTGCAACTGTACGTGGCGTGGAATTCATCAATGACTCTAAAGCCACAAACGTAAATTCCTGTTGGTACGCCCTACAGAGTATGAAGACGAAAACCGTGCTTATTCTGGGAGGAAAGGATAAAGGTAATGACTATACGGAAATAGAGGATTTAGTACGCGAGAAGTGTTCAGCCTTAGTCTATCTGGGACTGCACAATGAGAAGCTACATGACTTCTTTGATCGCATGGGATTGCCCGTCGCTGATGTACAAACCGGCATGAAGGACGCTGTAGACGCAGCATTCCGTCTGGCCAAAAAGGGTGAAACCGTATTACTCAGTCCTTGCTGTGCCAGTTTCGACCTTTTCAACAGCTATGAAGACCGGGGCGATCAATTCAAAGAGTGTGTGAGAAAATTATAGAACACATTACCACATTAAATTTATGGATTTATTAAAAAGCATATTCAAAGGTGATAAGGTAATCTGGATTATATTCCTTTTCCTTTGCCTCATTTCTATCGTAGAAGTGTTCAGCGCTGCGTCTACCCTGACGTATAAAAGCGGTGACCACTGGGGGCCGATTACACAGCACAGCATCATCTTGATGGTGGGTGCCGTAGTAGTGGTGTTTATGCACAATATCCCCTACAAATGGTTTCAGGTATTTCCTGTATTCCTGCTTCCACTATCCGTGGTACTGCTGGCCCTCGTTATGATGATGGAACGCATTAACGGTGCTGCACGCTGGATGACCTTCATGGGGGTTCAGTTCCAGCCTTCGGAAGTAGCCAAAATGGCTGTCATCATCGTTACCGCCTTTATTCTTTCGAAAGGACAGGACGAAGATGGGGCCAGCCCGAAAGCTTTTAAACGTATCATGATTATCACAGGTATTATTTGTCTGCTGATTGCCCCGGAAAACCTCTCGACGGCAGCACTGCTCTTCGGAGTGGTTTATCTGATGATGTTCATCGGGCGAGTGGCAATGAAAAAATTATTAATACTGGCAGGCGGCCTGGCTGGAGTAGCAATTATAGGTGTGACATTCCTTGTACTGACCAAGAATAGCGATTTACCATTCCTGCACCGTTTCGACACATGGCGTGCCCGTATTGAGAAGTTTACAAATGACAATGAGGTACCTGCTGCCAAATTCGATATAGACAAAGATGCTCAGATAGCCCATGCACGTATTGCCGTAGCTACGAGTCACGTTGTAGGCAAAGGACCGGGTAACTCGGTACAGCGCGACTTCCTGAGTCAGGCTTTCTCTGACTTTATCTTTGCTATCATTATCGAAGAATTGGGATTGATAGGTGGAGCTTTCGTCGTATTCCTTTACGTCTGTCTGCTGATACGAGTCGGGCGTATTGCGAAAAAGTGCGAACGAACATTCCCTGCTTTCCTTATAATAGGAATTGCACTACTACTTGTATCGCAAGCTATATTCAACATGATGGTAGCAGTAGGATTGGCCCCGGTAACCGGACAGCCGCTTCCGCTTATCAGTAAAGGTGGTACTTCTACACTTATCAACTGTGCTTATATCGGCATGATACTGAGTGTGAGCCGCTATACCGCCAGACTGGAAGAGCAGAAAGAACACGATGCTTTGATACCCATGCAAGTAGAAGTACCTGCCGAAGAGACGAATAGCGATGCACAAACAGCCGCAGAACCGACGGCAAAGGTATTGAACAGTGATGCTGAATTTGAATAAAAATAAGATATATGGAAACAAAAAATAACAGACCACGCATCATCATCAGTGGTGGAGGTACAGGAGGGCATATATTTCCCGCAGTATCTATCGCCAACGCCATCAAGGAACTGCGCCCTGATGCAGAAATCCTCTTTGTAGGTGCAGAAGGACGAATGGAGATGCAACGTGTGCCCGATGCAGGATATAAAATTATCGGTCTGCCTGTAGCAGGTTTCGACCGTAAGCGCTTATGGAAGAACTTTGCAGTAATTATCAAGTTATTGCGTAGCCAATGGAAAGCACGTCGTATCCTGAAAGAATTTAGCCCGCAGGTAGCAGTAGGTGTAGGCGGATATGCCAGTGGTCCTACATTAAAAGTAGCGGGCATGATGGGAGTCCCTACTTTGATACAAGAGCAGAATTCTTATGCAGGAGTGACAAATAAGTTGCTTGCACAGAAAGCATGTAAAATCTGCGTAGCATATGATGGAATGGAGAAATTCTTCCCCGCAGATAAGATTATCATGACAGGGAATCCTGTACGCCAGAACCTGTTAGCAAATAAACAGAGCCGCGAAGAAGCTGTAAGCTCTTTCGGCTTCAATCCGGAGAAGAAAACAATATTGATACTGGGTGGTAGCTTGGGGGCACGTACCATCAATCAGACCCTCATTGCTGCACTGGATACGATAAAAGTAAACGGCGACATTCAGTTCATCTGGCAAACGGGAAAAATATATATCCAGCAAGTCAAAGATGCTATTACTACCGCAACGGGCGAAGCTATACGTAATCCACGGATTTCTGCCATCCCGAATCTGTATGTAACGGATTTCATCAAAGACATGGCAAGTGCATATGCAGCTGCCGACCTCGTCATTTCCCGTGCAGGTGCCGGTTCTATCTCTGAATTCTGCCTGCTGAACAAGCCGGTCATCCTGGTGCCTTCACCAAATGTGGCAGAAGACCATCAGACTAAAAATGCACTGGCACTGGTAGATAAGAAAGCTGCTATTTATGTGAAAGATGTAGATGCTATGAAGCATCTGATTCCTGTGGCTCTTGAAACTGTCACAGATGCCGAGAAGCTGAAAACATTGAGCGAGAACATCGCTAAATTGGCTTTGCCGGATTCGGCAACCATTATTGCAAAAGAAGTATTAAAACTGATAAATAACGATAAGTGATAAGTGTATTATGAATATAGAAAATATAAAATCCGTATATTTCGTTGGTGCCGGTGGCATCGGTATGAGCGCCCTGATACGCTACTTCTTATCAAAGGGAAAGCTCGTTGCCGGTTACGACCGTACCCCAAGCGAACTAACCGAACACCTGATTGCAGAAGGAGCACAGATACATTACGAAGAGAATGTGGATCTGATTCCTGAAGCCTGCAAGAATATGGAAAGCACTTTGGTAGTGTATACTCCAGCTGTTCCGCAAGAGCATGCCGAGTTAGTATATTTCCGTAACAATGGTTTCGAAATTCAAAAACGGGCACAGGTTTTAGGAACGATCACACATAATAGCAAAGGCTTGTGCGTAGCCGGTACACATGGTAAAACAACTACCAGTACAATGACAGCGCATCTGCTTTACCAATCACACGTAGGTTGCACTGCATTCCTCGGAGGCATCTCCAAGAATTATGATACTAACCTGTTATTATCACAGTCCAGCCCATACACTGTGATTGAGGCAGATGAATTTGACCGCTCATTCCACTGGTTATCACCTTACATGAGCGTAATAACTGCTACAGACCCCGACCATCTGGATATTTATGGCACAGAAGAAGCCTACCTGGAAAGTTTTCGTCATTATACGACGCTTATCCAGCCGGATGGTGCACTCATTATACACAAGGACATCGCTTTGAAACCTGATGTGCAGGCCGGTGTAAAAGTCTATAGTTACGCCCGTACCGAAGGAGATTTCCACGCAGAGAATATCCGTATCGGAAATGGTGAGATCTTTATCGATTTTATTGCACCCGACACGCGTATTAATGATATCCAACTGGGTGTTCCCGTCAGCATCAATATAGAGAATGGCGTAGCAGCCATGGCACTCGCCCACCTCAACGGTGTGACAGACGAAGAGATCAAGCAAGGTATGGCAAGTTTCCGTGGAGTAGACCGTCGTTTCGATTTCAAGGTCAAGAATGACAAAGTCGTATTCCTGAGCGACTATGCCCATCATCCCGCCGAAATAGCACAGAGTGTGAAATCCATTCGTGATCTGTATCAGGACAAGAAGATTACAGCTATCTTCCAACCACATCTCTATACCCGCACGCGCGATTTCTATAAGGAATTTGCCAACAGTTTGTCGTTACTTGACGAAGTCATTCTCGTAGATATCTACCCGGCACGTGAGCAACCAATTCCCGGTGTCACCAGCCAATTGATATACGATAACCTGCGACCGGGCATTGAGAAATGCATGTGTAAGAAAGAGGATATACTGGAACTCTTATCTCAAAAGCAGATTGAAGTTCTGATAACTTTAGGTGCCGGAGATATAGACAACTACGTCCCTGAAATCACAAAGCAATTGACAATTGATAATTAACAATTGACAATTGACAGTTAATAGTTGAATAATGATAATTAGATAGTTGATACATGTTTAAAAGAATTCTATTGTCTATCGTCCTACTGCTCGTCATCGCCTATCTGGTGGTAGCTCTCTCGGCTTTCAACCGGAAGCCTGCCGGACAGGTGTGCAATGACATGGAATTGGTTATCAAAGATACCGTCTATGCAGGTTTCATCACCAAAAAGGAAGTGGCTGACATATTGGAGAAGAAAGGGATTTATCCTGTTGGTAAACCAATGGATCGCATCCGTAGTAAAACGCTGGAACGGGAACTTGCCAAACATCCGCTTATCGATGAAGTGGAATGCTACAAGACTCCCAGTGGCAAACTTTGCGTAGAAGTCAGTCAACGTATCCCTATCCTGCGAGTGATGAGTGCGAACGGGGAGAACTACTATCTGGACAATAAAGGTACTGTGATGCCACCCGATGCAAAGTGCGTTGCACACCTTGCCATAGTGACCGGAAGAGTAGAAAAGTCGTTTGCCATGAGGGATTTATATAAGTTTGGTGTATTTTTGCAGAATAATAAGTTCTGGGAAGCACAGATTGAACAGATACATGTGCTGTCGGACAAAGACGTGGAACTGGTGCCTCGCGTAGGCGACCATATTATCTATCTTGGGAAGTTGGATGGTTTTGAGCGTAAACTCGAACGGATGAAAGCTTTTTATGAAAAAGGTTTAAATCAGGTAGGATGGAACAAATATTCCCGCATTAGCGTTGAATTTAGTAACCAGATTATCTGTACAAAGCGAGAGAACTAATGTACGATTTGACGATGTCGGACGTACGATTAATATCAGACGTCCCCATACATTGATTTACAGAGTAATCTTAATCGTAAATAGAAAATTGTAAAATAGGAATATATTTATGGCAACAACAGAATTTATCGCCGCTATCGAGTTGAGTTCTTCCAAGATTTCCGGTATCGCAGGAAAGAAGAACAGTGACGGAAGCATACAAGTGCTGGCTTATGCGCGTGAAGATGCCGCTTCTTTTATCCATAAAGGAGTCATCTACAACATTGATAAGACCGCACAGGCTCTGACTTCCATCATCAACAAGCTGGAAAGCCAGTTGAACAACTCCATTGCCAAAGTATACGTAGGCATTGGCGGACAGTCTTTGCGCACGGTAAAGAATGCGGTAAGCCGTGTGCTGGAAGAGGAAGGGATTATCTCACAAGAGTTGGTAGACGCTATCAGCGACGAAAACCTCGAAGTCCCCCTGATGGACATGAGTGTGCTGGATGTCGCCCCGCAGGAATATAAAATAGATAATAACCTTCAAGCCGACCCGGTAGGTGTGGCAGGCAAGCGTATCACGGGAAACTTCCTGAATATTGTGGCCCGTGCTTCACTTAAGAAGAATCTGGAACACAGCTTTGAACAGGCTAAAATAGAAATAGCCGACCTGCTGATCGCTCCGATAGCATTGGCGAATGCCGTGCTGACGGAAAGTGAGATGCGTTCGGGTTGTGCATTGGTGGATTTCGGTGCAGATACAACGACTGTATCGGTTTATAAAAATAACATGCTCCGCTTCCTCAGTGTATTGCCACTGGGTGGAAACAATATTACCCGTGACATCACTGCCCTGCAAATGGAAGAGGCCGAAGCTGAACAACTGAAAAAGAAGTACGGCGATATGCTCTATGAAGAAGAGGAAACAGAGACACCCGCAGTCTGCACTTTGGAAGACGGTCGCAACATCGAACTTAACGTATTGAATGATATCATCGATGCACGCGCCGAAGAAATCCTTGCCAATGTATGGAACCAGCTTCAATTGTCAGGATACGAGGATAAACTATTATCCGGTATCATTTTCACCGGTGGAGGTGCCAACCTGAAAAACCTGGAAGAAGCATTCCGTAAACGTAGCAAGGTTGAGAAAGTGAAGACCACCAAATTTGTTCATAGCAGCATCCACGGCTTCAATGATGTGCTGAAGAAAGACTGTATGCAGAATACTTTGCTCGGACTGCTTGCTGCCGGAAATGAAAACTGCTGCCTGCAAGAGATGAAACCCGCCGTTACGACTACTGCTACTCCTACACAACCCGTCGATATGTTCGGCGATGACGAAGCCCTGAAAGAACAGGAAGCTGCCGCCCGCGCTGCCAAGGCCCAACGTGAAAAAGAAGAGAAAGAACGCCGTGAACGGGAACGTAAGGAGAAAGAGCGTAAAGAGAAAGAAGAGAAAAAGAAAAAGAAGAAAGAAGGTCCCAGCTGGTTTGAAAAGACCTTCAACAAGCTTTCCAATGAAATTTTCTCGGATGACGATTTGAAATAAACTCAATAAAATAAGGAACTATGGACGATATAGTACAATTCGATTTCCCGACAGACTCACCGAAGATCATCAAAGTGATTGGTGTAGGTGGTGGTGGTGGTAACGCCGTGAACCACATGTACCGGGAAGGCATACACGACGTGACGTTCGTTCTGTGCAACACAGACAACCAAGCGTTGAAAGAGTCTCCCGTCCCCGTAAAATTGCAACTGGGGCGTTCTATCACCGAGGGACTAGGTGCCGGAAACCGTCCCGAACGTGCCCGCGAAGCCGCCGAAGAAAGTAGTGAAGAAATCAAAGCGCTACTGAACGACGGTACAAAAATGGTATTCATCACTGCCGGAATGGGTGGCGGAACAGGTACGGGCGCTGCTCCCGTCATAGCCCGCATAGCCAAAGAAATGGACATCCTTACGGTCGGTATCGTCACCATACCTTTCATCTTCGAAGGTGAAAAGAAGATTATCCAGGCACTGGACGGTGTGGAGCGTATCGCCCAACATGTAGATGCTCTACTGGTTATCAATAACGAACGCTTGCGTGAGATATATTCCGACCTTACGTTCATGAATGCTTTCGGCAAGGCAGATGATACATTGTCTATCGCTGCCAAAAGTATTGCCGAGATTATCACCATGCGCGGAACAGTGAACCTTGACTTTGCAGATGTGAAAACCATCCTCAAAGATGGTGGTGTGGCTATCATGAGTACCGGTTTCGGCGAAGGTGAAAGTCGTGTGACCAAAGCTATCGACGATGCCCTGCACTCTCCGTTACTGAACAACAACGATATCTTCAATGCCAAGAAGGTGATGCTGAACGTATCCTTCTGCGAAAGTTCCGAGCTGATGATGGAAGAAATGAACGAGATTCACGAGTTCATGAGCAAATTCCGCGAAGGTGTAGAGGTGATCTGGGGTGTGGCTATGGACAACACATTGGAAGGCAGAGTTAAGATTACCGTACTTGCCACCGGTTTCGGTGTGGAAGATGTTCCCGGTATGGACAGCGTACTCGAAAAGCGCAGCCAGGAAGAGGAAGAACGCCAGCTTCAACTTGAAGAAGAAAAAGAGAAGAATAAAGAGCGTATCCGCAAAGCCTATGGTGAAAGTGCCAGTGGCATCGGTAGCAAAAATATCCGCAAACGTCGCCATATCTATATCTTCAACCCGGAAGACTTGGACAACGCCGACATTATCAGTATGGTAGAAAGTTCACCGACGTATCTGCGCGATAAGAGTACTTTGAGTTCTATCAAAACCAAAGCCGCCACCGAAGGGCAGATAGCTACGGAAGAAGCACAGGGAAGTGAAGGCCTGGGAGGTGTGATAACCTTCTAAGTTACAAAGCGACTTCAATTATTAAATGTAAATGGTAAAATAACAAATAGCATTATGGATTTATTTGAAAGAGTCAGCGAAGACATTAAAACCGCAATGAAAGCCAAAGACAAAGTGGCTCTCGAAACACTGAGAAATATCAAGAAAGTATTCCTGGAAGCAAAAACGGCTCCGGGAGCTAACGATACTCTGACTGACGACGCTGCATTGAAAATTATGCAGAAGCTCATGAAACAAGGCAAAGATGCAGCTGAAATATACATCCAGCAAGGTCGCCAGGACTTGGCAGACGAAGAGCTGGCACAGGTAAAGGTGATTGAGGTCTATCTGCCCAAACAAATGTCAGCTGAAGAACTGGAAGCTGCCTTGAAAGAAATTATTGCTGAAACAGGTGCTACCAGTGGTAAAGATATGGGTAAGGTAATGGGGGTTGCTTCCAAGAAACTTGCCGGACTTGCCGAAGGACGTGCCATTTCTGCCAAAGTAAAAGAATTGCTGGGATAATCTCCTGTTTTGTCCCCGTCATTGCCCGTGTTTTCGGGAGACAGAAGAAGACAAATCAACTTCTATCTCCCAAAAACACGGCTTCTTTTTGCATTTTATTGAGTATCATAATTTTTAATTCAAATACTATCGTTATATTTGCCACGCATTTTAAGGGAATATCCCCGCATAATAATAAAACTAGAATTCTGGCACAATATCATGAAAAGCAATATAAAGATATGGAAATTAATAGTCCTTGTGGGGACAATGTTTTTCTTGTCTGACGTTGCTCATGCAAAGAACCGGGCACAAGATAGTATACCGGGATACAAGCCGGATACAGGTTACTTCGCCAAACGCTTTATTCACAGACTGGGAGTAGAATACCGCCCGGGATACATTTTCCAGACCAGTTCTTTTCTGGCAGGAGATAACTCACAATGGAAGCCTTACGAATGGGGTTATTCAGCCCACTTGAAATATTCATTCCAATTTAAGCCCAATACTTGCGCCGACCGGATTTATGGTAGCGCCTATCAAGGTATAGGCTTAGGCTATTACGATTTCGGAAACAAAGAAGAATTAGGAAATCCGATTGCCATTTACCTCTATCAGGGAGCACGTATTGCCCGTATTACTTCGCGACTATCACTCAATTACGAATGGAACTTCGGCTTATCTTTAGGATGGAAACCGTACGACGAATACACCAATCCTCACAATAGTGTCATCGGTTCGAAGGCAAATGCCTATATCAATGCGGGCATACAATTCAACTGGATGGTTTCACGGGAAATCGACCTGGTTGCCGGAATTACGGGTACCCATTTCTCCAATGGCAATACTAAATTTCCCAATGCCGGCCTCAATACAATGGGCTTAAAAGTAGGGGTTATCTACAACTTCAACAGACCTAAAGATGCGCTCACCAAGCCTCTATACCAAGCTCCCATTCCAAAGTTCTCACGATACCTCAGCTACGACTTAACCCTGTTCGGCTCATGGAGACGGAAAGGCGTATGGGTAGGAGAAGGGCAAATTGCTTCACCGGATGCTTATACCGTACTTGGTTTCAATTTCGCCCCCATGTATAACATCGGATATAAATTCCGCACAGGTGTATCATTGGATGGTGTATATGATGCCAGTTCCAATGTCTACACCATCCCCGGGAACGGCAATGAATGCTACAAACCTTCATTGGAAAAACAGTTAGCTTTAGGTATTTCCGGACGCGCAGAATATGTAATGCCCTACTTCACAGTAGGTGTGGGCATAGGAGCCAATGTACTGCACGGTGGCGGTGACCATAAAGGTATCTACCAGGTATTGACACTCAAAGTGGAGATGACCCGCAGTTCTTATCTGCACATCGGGTATAACCTGAAGAACTTCAGTGACCCGAATTATCTGATGATGGGTATCGGCTTCCGCTTCAATAACAAGTATCCTACCTTTCACAGAAGATAAAACGCACCATGTCCAAAGGGCTTCCCCACATCCCCAACACATCTCTTGCACATTCCTGCTTAATCTCACGCAAAAGATAGCATCTTTTACATCAAAAGGTGGCATGTTATGCTACAAAAGATGGCATCTTTTACAGCGAAAGATGGTATCTTTTGCATCACAGGTCAGTAAAATATGCAGGAAAGGGTTTATTGTTCCGCGTCAAAGAGCTCCTTCAACACCTCAAGAGACTTTAATACGGGAAAGTCAGGCAAGTGGAGGCGATAATATTCATTCATTATTGTAAGGCAGCGAGTACGTTCGGCGCGGTTCATGGCAAAGAGATGCATTGTTTCATAATTCATGCGCATCAGCATTATCAACCGTGAGGCTTCCTCCGGAAGTATATAAGAAGAATGGAGTTGCGGTCGCAAAGGAGTAAAACAAGCATTCATCATATCAAAATAATCGCCTTTTTGATAATCTTCCAGATTAGGATATAATCCCAGGAAGCGGGATAAGCGCATCAGAAATACCAAATGGAAGTTGGCAAAATTATCACGGCACTCATCCAGCCAAATAATAGAATGCTGCAAATAAGCAAACAACGGACGGTTTTCAGCCTCCTCACGCACTGCCCGATAAAGAAATTCCGCCAGGAAAAGTGCAATGGAAGACTTATACGGATCATAAGGAATAGAAGAAAACGGATAGAAAGACTTCGCTTCCGTTATCTTATATATACTGGCATTCGGACGGAAATCAGCTTCCAGTTCCACTAAAGCCAATGGTTGGAACAATACCGGTTTCACCGCCGCCTTTCGCGAACGGGGAATCTTTACGATGAACGAAGCACGCCCGACCACCTCTGTATAAATGTCTGCAATAAGGGAAGTATCGTTATATTTCAGGGTATGCAGCACAATCCCCAGCGTTTTCTGTAACATCCGCACTTACTATTTTGGTTTCAATCCGGTAACAAAACTACGAAAAAAGACGGAAACAGCAGGGATAAAACACGGATAAATAAAAAAATGCAGGCAGACAAGTAAAAAAATGAAAGTTTTTATCCTACTGACATTCAGGCAATAAGCCGCAAATATTAGAATAATCCCGACATATTCCTTTGTTTTTTTCTCATGATTATTTTGCCAATTCAAAAATAGTCCCTACATTTGCAACCGCAAACGAGAGATAATCTCTCTGCAAGAGCAGAAATGCTCACCAAAGGATGGCCCGTTCGTCTATCGGTTAGGACGCAAGATTTTCATTCTTGAAAGGGGGGTTCGATTCCCCCACGGGCTACAACTAAAAAAATAAACGAATTAAAAAAGATTAGTCGAGATGGCAAATCACAAATCATCACTGAAAAGAATCAGACAAGAAGAAACTAGAAGACTTCACAACAGATATTATGGTAAGACCATGAGAAATGCTGTTAGAAAGCTTCGTTCTACAACCGACAAGGCAGAAGCTACTGCAATGTATCCGGGTATAACTAAGATGTTGGACAAATTGGCTAAAACCAATGTGATCCACAAGAACAAAGCAAGCAACTTGAAGTCTAAGTTGGCTCTTTACATTAATAAGCTAGGATAAGCTAATTAATATTACACAAAAGAAATATTGGAAGGTTGGACTTTTAAGTCCGACCTTTTCTGCGTATGGCATATTTATATCCCCTATTCCAAACACCTTCCGGAAGAAGCTAAAAAGCTGTAAACGAATGAAATTTATCACGCAGTTTAGTTTCGCATCTTACGAATTTTCACTATATTTGCTCTGTTATTTGAATAAGGAAATTAGATTATGACTGAAGAACAGATTAACTCCAATAGCGGGAACTATTCAGCCGAAAACATCCAGGTTCTGGAAGGTTTGGAAGCCGTTAGAAAGCGCCCCGCAATGTATATTGGTGACATTAGTACGAAAGGACTTCACCACCTGGTTTATGAAGTTGTGGACAACTCTATCGACGAAGCTCTCGCCGGCTATTGCGACCACATTGAAGTAACCATCAACGAAGACAACTCTATCACCGTACAAGACAACGGACGTGGTATTCCGGTTGACTTCCACGAAAAGGAACAGAAGTCAGCCCTGGAAGTAGTTATGACCGTACTGCATGCCGGTGGTAAATTCGATAAGGGTTCTTACAAAGTATCAGGCGGTTTGCACGGTGTAGGTGTATCCTGTGTAAACGCTCTGTCTACCCACATGACTACACAGGTTTTCCGCAATGGAAAGATCTACCAACAGGAATATGAATGCGGCCATCCGTTGTATCCGGTGAAAGAAATTGGCACAAGTGATATTACAGGTACGCGTCAGCAATTCTGGCCGGATAACACAATCTTTACTGATACCGTTTATAATTACGAAATCCTTGCCACCCGTATGCGTGAACTGGCTTACTTGAATGCAGGCATCAAGATCACGCTGACCGACCTTCGCGTAAAAGATGAAGAAAACAATGCCAAAATGGAAATTTTCTATTCGGAAGAAGGTTTGAAGGAATTCGTTCGCTACATCGACTCTTCCCGCGAACACTTGGTGAATGATGTTATCTACATCAACACTGAGAAACAAGGCACACCGGTGGAAGTGGCTATCATGTACAATACTTCTTATAACGAAAACATCCACTCATACGTAAACAATATCAATACCATTGAAGGTGGTACGCACCTTGCAGGTTTCCGTCGTGCACTAACCCGTACGCTGAAGAAATATGCCGATGATAACAAGATGTTGGAGAAAGCTAAAGTGGAAATTGCAGGTGATGACTTCCGTGAAGGTCTGACGGCTGTAATCTCCATCAAAGTGGCAGAACCTCAGTTTGAAGGGCAGACCAAAACAAAGCTCGGAAACAGCGAAGTGATGGGAGCCGTAGACCAAGCTGTAGGTGAAGCTCTGAACTACTACCTGGAAGAGCATCCGAAAGAAGCGAAAATGGTGGTAGACAAAGTGATTCTAGCTGCCCAGGCACGTGTTGCCGCACGTAAGGCGCGTGAGTCCGTGCAACGTAAATCACCGATGTCCGGTGGCGGTATGCCGGGTAAGCTGGCCGACTGTTCAAGCAAGGATCCCGAGGAATGTGAATTGTTCCTTGTCGAGGGTGACTCGGCAGGTGGTTCGGCAAAGCAAGGTCGTGATCGCAGATTCCAAGCTATTCTGCCGCTTCGCGGTAAGATTCTGAATGTGGAAAAGGCCATGTGGCATAAAGCGTTCGAGAGTGATGAAGTCAACAATATTATTCAGGCTCTCGGCATCCGTTTTGGCGTAAATACTGAGGACAGCAAGGAAGCAAATATCGATAAATTGAGATATAAGAAAGTGATTATCATGACCGATGCCGACGTCGATGGTTCTCATATCGACACACTGATCATGACGCTCTTCTTCCGCTACTTCCCGCAGGTAATCCGCAACGGGTACTTGTATATTGCCACTCCGCCACTCTATCTCTGCAAAAAAGGCAAAGTGGAGGAATATTGCTGGACAGACCAACAACGTCAAAAATTTATCGACACTTATGGTGGTGGTTCAGAAAGTGCCGTACACACACAACGATACAAAGGTTTGGGTGAAATGAACCCGGAACAGTTGTGGAGCACGACCATGAACCCCGAAAACCGTATGTTGAAACAGATAAGCATTGAGAATGCTGCTGAAGTAGACTACATCTTCTCCATGCTGATGGGCGAAGATGTTGGTCCACGCCGTGAATTCATTGAAAAGAACGCAACGTATGCAAATATAGATGCGTAAGAAAAAAACAGTGACTAATGATTAACAATTAGTGATTAGTCACTGAATAACACGTTTTATTAACCAACCTCACATCTTACAACGAAGAAACGCCGGACGGACAGGAAAATCCTGTTGCCCGGCGTTTTTCTTTTCACCCCACGAGATAGAAAAATCCGCCTCATTCCACACTATCTTAAAGCATATTCTGCTTCTTCATTTCTTCTGCCACCAATTCCAGTTCTGCATACCAGTCTTCACCGAATTTGCGTATCAACGGCTCTTTCAGGAACTTATATACCGGCAGATTCTTCTTCCGTCCTAACAATACAGCGGCTTTGCATACATCCCAACGGTTATAGTTCACCGCCTTATACCCCCCATAGTTCCCTACCCTAATTGGATACAGATGGCAGGATACAGGTTTATAAAAATCTGTCTTGCCTTCCCTATAAGCCTTCTCAATAGCACAATAACAACATCCTTTCTCATCATAGCAAGTAAAGACACAATCTTTATTATTAACAATAGAGGTTACCAGATCACCTTCGCAATCGGTATAAACAACCCCTTGCTTCTCTAATATGACATGCGCTTCGGGCGAGAGTTCATCCCAAATTACCGGAAGTACTTCTTCCAGTTTTTCAATCTCATCCAATTCGACGGGAGCACCGGCATCGCCTTCAACGCAACAGGCACCCTTACAAGCATTCAGATCACAAAGGAACTTCTCACGCAGCACATCAAAACTCACCACTACATCACCTATCTGTATCATCTTCAATCTAAGATTAGAAAAGATAAAGGCGGAGTACACCCCCGCCTTTACTTATATAATTATAACTATTTACTTAATCAAGTCTTTTCCTGTCATTTCAGCCGGCTGTGCCATACCCAGAATGTGAAGGATAGAAGGAGCAACATCTGCCAAAACACCATTCTCTACTTTAGCATTCTTATTCTCCGTTACATATACAAAAGGAACCGGATTCAAAGAGTGAGCCGTATTCGGAGTACCATCTTCGTTCAGTGCATGATCTGCATTGCCGTGGTCAGCAATGATGATAACTTCATAATCGTTAGCTTTAGCTGCTTCTACTGTATCTTTCACACATTCATCGATAGCTTTCACTGCTTTTTCAATGGCGTCATAGATACCAGTATGTCCTACCATATCACCATTCGCATAGTTCACAACGATGAAATCAAACTTCTGAGTGTTGATAGCTTCCACTAATTTATCCTTTACTTCATACGCACTCATTTCCGGCTTCAAGTCGTAAGTGGCTACTTTCGGAGACGGAACCAGGATGCGTTCTTCAGCATCGTACGGAGTTTCACGACCACCGTTAAAGAAGAAAGTTACGTGAGCGTACTTCTCTGTTTCAGCAATGTGCAATTGAGTTTTGCCTTGAGCTGCCAGATATTCGCCCAATGTATTCTGAACATTTTCTTTATCGAAAAGGATATGTACACCCTTGAATGATGCATCATACGGAGTCATGCAATAATATTGCAAGCCCGGAATAGCATGCATACCCTGTTCAGGCATATCCTGTTGAGTCAGCACTACTGTCAACTCTTTTGCACGGTCGTTACGATAGTTGAAGAAGATAACTACATCACCTTCTTTAATAGTTCCATCGAAGTTACCATTTACAATCGGCTTGATGAATTCATCCGTTACACCTTCGTCATAAGACTCCTGCATAGCCTGAACCATATCAGTGGCAACTTTACCTTCACCGTTTACCAGCAAATCATAAGCTACCTTCACACGTTCCCAACGTTTATCACGGTCCATTGCATAGAAACGGCCTACAATAGAAGCAATCTTACCTGCCGACTTTTCACAATGTGCAGTCAGTTGCTCAATAAAGCCCTTGCCGCTCTTCGGGTCAGTATCACGACCATCCATGAAACAATGAACGAATGTATTGTCAACACCATATTCTTTAGCAATATCACAAAGTTTGAATAAGTGGTCGAATGAGCTGTGAACACCACCATTGGAAGTCAATCCCATAAAGTGAATATTCTTACCGTTTTCTTTAGCATAAGAGAAAGCAGAAACGATTCCCGGATTCTTCATAATGCTATTGTCGGCACATGCGCGGTTAATCTTCACCAGGTCCTGATATACGATACGTCCTGCACCGATATTGAGGTGTCCGACTTCCGAGTTACCCATCTGACCATCAGGCAAACCAACATTCTCACCGCTTGCCTGAAGCTGTGAATGAGGATACGTAGCCAGCAGACTGTCCCAGTACGGAGTAGGTGTATTGAAAATCACATCGTCTTTACCCTGATCGCCGACACCCCAGCCATCAAGAATCATTAAAAGGGCTTTCTTACTCATAATATTAATTGATTTTAAATGTACAATCTTTAACCTCTGCAAAAACGTTCTTTGAAGAAAGAGCGATTTTTTCGGCTGCAAAGGTACAAAAAAGCATGGTTAAAGCGTACTGTTTCAAATGATTTATGTACTTTTGCCACGCTTTAAAAAAATAAAAAACAAGAAATATGGACGATTCAAACCCACGAACGTGCAACAGTATTTATAATTAAAGCGAACGGAGACGTTGCTCGCAATGCCTCGGTTCGTCCCTAAAGAAAGGAGGCTATTACGATGAGAACGTATCTTTACTCTGAAGCCGGCTTTATAGAAAAGCCACAATGGATGCCCAATAGCTGGGTAAATGTTGAATGCCCTGATGACAATGACTTTGACTTTCTCACACAGGAACTGAAAGTTCCCGAATCATTTTTAGAAGATATCGCTGATGCGGACGAACGTCCGCGTACAGAAACAGAAGGTAATTGGTTACTGACTATTCTGCGTATCCCTATGCAGAGCAGCCAGCATGGTATTCCTTTTATCACTGTGCCCATAGGCATCATTACCAATAATGAAATTATCGTATCGGTATGTTATCATAAGACCGAACTTATCTCTGATTTCATCCAGCATACACGTCGCAAAGGTATCGTAGTCAACAATAAACTGGATTTAATCCTACGGATGATTTACTCTTCCGCAGTTTGGTTTTTGAAGTACCTGAAGCAAATTAATAATGACGTTGCCAATGCGGAAAAAGAACTGGAAAAGAGTATCCGCAATGAAGACTTGCTTCGCCTGATGAAGTTACAGAAGACTCTTGTCTACTTCAATACCTCCATCCGTGGTAATGAAGTGATGATCGGTCGCCTGAAGAATATCTTTCAGGACACCGATTATCTGGATATGGAACTATTGGAAGATGTAATCATCGAATTAAAACAGGCATACAATACTGTAAATATCTATAGTGATATCCTTACAGGAACAATGGATGCTTTTGCTTCTATTATTTCCAATAATGTCAACGCCATCATGAAACGTATGACGAGTCTCTCCATCACGCTTATGATACCCACACTGATAGCCAGTTTCTATGGTATGAATGTGGATATTCATCTGGATGGTTTCCCGTATGCTTTCATATTCATTATCTTAATCTCTGTAATCCTATCGGCAGGTACATTTATCTGGTTCAGAAAGATCAAGTGGTTCTAACAATCCATCCAAGTATTTTCATCTCTTTCGGTCATTTTTCGCAAATAATACGTATGTTTGCGAAAAATAAACCAATGAACATGAAAACACACAGGATTTTAACGCTTGCATGCCTGATTCTCATGGCATCAATATCTTATGCGCAATCCGAAACCGTCATTGTAGGAAAGAAGACAGGCGGAACAGACCTGAAAGCACAGTGCTACACATTTCCTCAACGAGTGGAAACTTTTTCAATAAGCGATAAAGGAGATTACCTCTGTATCAGCTTCCGGGAAACGACTAAAAGCGGTAAGTACCTGAAGAATAAAGGAGAAATAGGCTTTTATGACACCAAGAGTAGCCAACTTCTATGGAAACAACCCATTGATTTCAGTAAATCAAGAGTAACCTGCCTTTCGGAAGGGGTCTTAATATCTGAAATTGGCAGCAAAATATCATTGCTAAGTAAGGAAACAGGAGCAAAGAAATGGGAAGCTGATTTATTTCCGGTATATGTGGATGATTCACTTGGGTTAGTCTTAGGATATAATTCTCCTACATCCAACAAACTCCGCGCTGTTAGCCTAAAATTCGGTAACTATTTGTGGGAAAACAAAATACCTCACCAATACGGTTGGAACGAAGTTCTCGATCTGGAACAAAATAAACGTCTGATTGTAGCGGATGCATTGCATAAGCTGGACTTCATGACCGGAGAATTACTGACCTATCCGGGAAAACCGGGAGCTCATGATACAAAGGCGGCATTGTTACAGGGATTAGCCGCTGTAGCAGTCGGAGTAGCCGGTGGCGTGGCAACCGGTGGCGCCTATTATTACAGTTATGTTCCCATTGCCAATAATACAATCACCGGATTAACCTCCAATATACTGTCTCAGGATTCACTTTATTACTGGGCAGACCGTCAACATATCTCCTGTATGGACACAGCTTTCAATGTAGTGTGGCAAACAGAGTTTCCTGATGTGAAGGCTTCCCGCTCCCAACTTTTCGTGCAAGATGGCAAGTTATTCATGCTAAATTACGGTTACGGATTACGCGAAGGAGCAAGTCGCAAGAAATATGGACGCCCATTTATAGCCTGTTACAACTTGCTAAACGGAGAAGAAATCTTCTTCAATCAACTAAGCGTAAAGAAAGATATGATTGAAGATGCCCTGCGGACCGAGGACGCACTCTATATGCTGTTCGATGATGGAATGGCTTATCAGGAGCTGATGGACTCCGTCGTAAATATTGTACCTTGGGATACCAAACAACGCGGAAAGCTGGAAGCAATACTGCCCGGTACATTTTATGCAGCCAACAAAAATACAACAGCTTTCCAGTCGCTCGCCTACAATGGGGAACATTGCCTGGTATATAATGATCAGGGAGTTATCTACGAGGTAGACAAGAACTTGAATATTAGTAAGACCTACGAACGGGAACGTATCTACAGCCCCAGTATCCAACTAAAAGATTATTTATGTATCGGCAATCGTGGAGACTATTGGTTCATTCATGAAATGGGAATGCCTGTAGCCCATCTTCAAACAGATTTCAAGAAAGGACAAGTGATTGGTAATAAGTTGCTGCTACTTAATTATGAAAACCAATTCCTGTTTATCGATCTGGATAAAGCGATAGAATAATTACTTGAAATCAAGTGCTAACTGCCCGTCGCCCAGCAGATTGAATGTCATGCGGTGATAGGGAGTAGTGCTGTGTTCGGCAATGGCGGCACGGTGTTTCTTGGTGGGATAGCCTTTGTTATGGTTCCAGTCATAATAAGGGTATTCTTCGTGCAGGCGGTTCATATAGTCGTCACGGTAGGTTTTGGCAAGGATGGAGGCGGCAGCAATAGAAAGGTATTTGCCGTCACCCTTGACTACCGTTGTATGCGGCAGGTCCTGATATTTCTTGAAGCGGTTGCCGTCAATCAGAAGATGCTGCGGACGCATCTTCAACTGGTCCACCGCGCGATGCATGGCAAGGAACGAGGCATTCAGGATATTTATCTTGTCAATCTCTTCGGGAGATACGATGCCGACAGCCCAAGCAAGCGCTTCTTTCTCAATCACTTCACGCAAAGCATAACGCTGGTGCTCCGTCAGTTGCTTGGAGTCATTCAGTAATTCGTTCTTGAAATCTTTGGGAAGAATCACGGCAGCGGCATACACAGCTCCTGCCAGACAACCACGGCCAGCCTCATCACAACCGGCTTCTATCAAATCTTTATTCAAATAAGGCAATAGCATACAGCATTAATTTAGAGGCACAAAGATAAATCTTTTTGAAAGCAAACCGGACTTTTTAAAGGAAAATAATTACATTTGCAAAAATAAGACTATACCATGAAGAAAGCTCTGTATCTAATACTTGCAGTTCTCTCGCTAACTGTAACTCCTTTACAAGCCCAAGATATAAACCAAGCCAAGACTTTAGTTGAACAAGCTCAAAATGCTCTGTTCAGTAATCCTAAACAGGCTTCTTACTATGCGGCACAAGCTGCCGCTCTATTTCCCGAAGACCAGCCTAATGAGATTTGTACACAAGCCATGATTCTTCACAGTCAGGCAGAACAGCTACTGGGTAACTTCGACTTAAGCATCAAAAATTTATATGACACACAGAGATATATCAACCCTGCAAACAAAAGGCAAACAGCTCAACTCTATTCCCTCATGGGGCGCGTATACAGCAAGTTGGGCGATTATAACAAAGGCATCGAACTAAATGACAAAGCCACTTCCATTTTCAAATCCTTAGGGGATTCGGCTTCGGTGGCCGGATGCTATAATGAGCGCGGAGTCATGCACTACCTACTTGATGAATTTGTGGTAGCTGAAAAATTTCTTCAACGGGCACTGACAATCAACCGTGCCCAACGAAACTTAAAGGAAATAGCTACCAATCTGAATAATCTATGCCTATATCAGGGAGATACGGAAAAGAAACTCTCCCTTATTCAAGAAGCAATTGCCATCAACAAGAATCTAGATGCCCAATGGTCACTGGGTGAGAACTATAATAATATGGGCAAACAGTATTATTTCAGCGAGCAATACCCCCAAGCCTTGGAAGCCTTGCAAAAAGCCTATGAATATGCCCGTAACATTGGTGCCAAAGAGCTGATCTGCGATAATTATGAATATTCATCGTGGGTATATGCCGCCATAGGTGACTATAAACAGGCCTACACCCGCCTCAGCCAGATGTATGCTTTGAGTAAAGAGCTGCAAAGCAGCAACAAGCTGCGCAACATTGAACAGGAAATCTCTTATAAAAGATATCAAGACCAGAAATATGCTACTGAGATGCAGGAGCAAACCTATAAGATTGAACTACTGAAACGTAATTTATGGTTTTTGGGTAGCGTGCTCGTGCTTGGATTAGCTTTCAGCATCTTCTTATATAAATGGTATAAGCGCAGAAAAGGCCTTCAACTGATAGAGGCCCGCTACCAACTGGAGTTGTCGCAACGCGAGTTATCCGAACTGAAACTGCACCAACAAGAGTTGGAGCTACAGAATATACAGAATGCACTGGACAGTAGCCAGCAAGAAGTAACCAGCTTCGCCGTCTTCCTGAGAAGCCGCAACGAATTGCTGGACAAAATACGCGAAATGATTAAGGAAGGGTACAAAATGGATAATCAAACACTTATCCCCCACCTGAAAAAAGTGAATGCCTATATCAGTCAATACCAAAGCGGAGACAAGACCAATAATGCGTTACTGCTGAATATCGAAGACAAGAGTAAAGAATTCATTGAAAGGCTCACAAAAGAACATCCCAACTTGACACAAGGAGAAAAATATCTGGCAACCATGCTGCGCGTCAATCTTTCAACGAAAGAAATTTCCATGATTAGCGGGAATAGTCCTAAAACAATTAATATGAATCGCTACAGATTACGTAAGGCTTTGAACTTACCAACAGAAAAAGACCTGGTGGAATACTTGCAAAACTACTAAAACACCCATTAGCACAAACTGCTTGTTTGTAGATATACCACCCCGCAATATAGCACTATATTACAAGCATTTACGATTATCTTTGTAGATCAAAAAGCCTGTAATTCCACCCCCTTTGTAGATATTTTACAGACCGTTCTTTATAGGAATACTTTTAATTATATCCTTTTCTTTGCCATGTGAGAAACAAATGTTATTAACCTTAAAAACTATCACACATGGGTAAAATTAAAAAGTATTCCTTAATACAAAGAGCCGCTTTGTTGGCCTTGCTCTTTGTATGTTTGGTACCGCTAAGTTCTTTAGCACAAACCATCCAATTAACCGGTACAGTAACCGACACCAAAGGAGAAACTCTCATTGGCGCCAGTGTTTTGGAAAAAGGTACAACCAATGGTTGCATTACCGACATCGACGGTAACTTTGCACTGACTGTTGCTCCTAATGCGACAATGGTAATCTCTTATGTGGGCTATGTCGCTCAAGAGATTCCTCTGAATGGACAGAAGGTGTTGAAAGTAACTCTGAAAGATGATACTGAAATGCTGGATGAAGTTGTGGTAATCGGTTATGGTACAATGAAGAAAAGTGATATGACCGGAGCTATTTCTTCTGTTGATACAGAAGAATTGACCAAGCGTGCTACAACCAATCCTGCCGAAGCATTACAAGGAAAAATTGCCGGTGTAAATATTATGAAGGCCGGCGGTAACGCAGGTGCAGGTATTTCTGTCAAGATTCGTGGTGTAAAATCTTTCGGCAGCAATGAGCCACTTTATATTATCGATGGTTTCCCCGGAGATATTGATAATGTTAATCCGCAAGATATCCAATCCATGGAAGTACTTAAAGATGGTGCTGCTGCCGCTATCTACGGTTCAGTGGCAGCCAATGGAGTAATCATCATCACTACCAAGAATGGCAAGAAAGGTGAAACACACATTGATTTCAATACATACTTGAGCATGACTACTGTAGCCAACAAACTGGAAATGACCAATGCGGAACAGTATAAGAATACGATCAAAACCATGTTCGAGAATGCAGGCAAGCCGGTTCCCGCCTATTGCACCAGCGATACGGGCATAGACACAGACTGGCAGGATCTGATGCTTCGCGACGGTTTATCCCAAAACTATATGTTCAGTGTGCGCGGTGGCAGCGAAACGGCACAATATTCCGTGTCCTATAACCATGCTGACGACAAGGGTATCTTTCTGGGCAATAACTTCCGCCAGGACAATGCCCGCATGAAAATGCACATGAGCAAATACATCTTCGACATTGATGCCAATTTGAGCTTCCGCTATACCAAGAGCAAACAGCCACAGTACAGTTTGCGTGAGATGTACGGTCTTTCTCCGTTGCTTCCCGTTTATGACGAGAATGAGAAATACGGCTTTGCCTTGACGCAATCGCTCGGATTGCCAACCAACAATAACGTGATGGCCGACCACGTCTACAACGAAGCCGCTACCAAGAAGTTCTATACCAATGCCAACGTATCATTGGGTGTGAAGCTCGCTCCCTGGCTGAACTTCAAGACCAGCTATGCCTACCGTGGCTTGCACTACCGTTACGTGGAGCACAATCCGGATTACATTTCTAATGCACAAAGTCCCCACAACTATCCTGAGCACTACGAAGGAACTTATTATTGGGAAGAGCAAACCATTGACAACGTGCTGACTTTCAATAAAGATTTCGACAAGCACAGTTTGAATATAATGGCTGGTTCTTCTATCACTTCCACCAAATACACCGATAATGGCGTAGGTGTAACCGGTAAGTCTACCAAATACTACATTGATGCCAACGGCAACCTGGCCACCAAGGACGAGGCAGCCGGTTTCCTCGACCCGAGTTTTGATACAGTGGATGCAGGTATCGGAGGAACGTTCTACGGTGATGGCGAAAAATACAAATATAACCGCGCCTCTTTCTTCGGACGCGTGAACTATAACTACGACAACCGTTACCTCATCCAGGCCACCATGCGCTACGACGGTTCTTCCAAATTCGGTGTGAACAACCGCTGGGGTTGCTTCCCCTCTGTAGCTGTAGGCTGGAGAATCAGTGAAGAAGCCTTCTATCCGAAAGATTTCTTCATCAACAGCCTGAAGTTCCGTGCCAGCTGGGGACGCCTCGGCAACGAGAACGCTTTGGGATATTATGACTTCCAGGCCTTGATTCTGTCTCGCAACAATCGTTACGGTGGCTACATACAAGGTGGCAACGCCTGGCCGGGTTCTGCTTCATGGACTATGGAAAACCGCGGTCTGAAATGGGAAACTACGGACACTAAAAACATCGGTTTCGACTTTGGCATGCTCAGCAACAAACTGACAGGTAGCATCAACTACTACATCAACCAGACGGAAGATTTGCTGATTACCAAGCGCCTCTCTCCCTCTGCCGGTTACGAGAATCCCATTCTGAACGTGGGCAAGATTCGCAACAACGGTGTGGAACTGGAAGTGAACTGGATCGACAAGATCAAGGACTTTGAATACAACGTGGGCTTCAACTTCTCCACCACCAAGAATAAAGTAGTGGAACTGGCAGACAAAGGACAAGCACTGCCCGCTACCGGTCTGCTGTACGACACCGACCATATCCCGGCATACGCCAAAGAAGGCAAGCCTATCAGCGGCTTCTACCTCTACCGCACAGACGGCATCTTCCAAAGCGATGCGGAAGCTGAAGCTTACGTGAACGATAAAGGAGAACGCCTCCAACCCAACGCAAAAGCCGGTGACATCCGCTTCAAAGATGTAACCGGTGACGGTGTCATCGACGAAGATGACAAAGAATACTGCGGAACAGGTATCCCTAAATTCGAGACCAACCTCAATTTCTCCGCTTCTTACAAGGGTTTCGACCTCTCTTTCAGTTTGAGCGGTGTGTTCGGGCATAAGATTTACAACGGTAACCGCTACTTCTATGAATCCATGAATGCTCCCATCAACATGCTGAGCACCGTAGTCAACGCCTGGACACCGGAGAACACACATACCGACATTCCACGTGCCGTGAACGGCGACCCCAACGGTAACTCCCGCGAAAGCGAGCGCTTCCTGGAGAATGGCAGCTTCGTCCGTTTGCGCCAGGCCCAAATCGGATATACACTGCCCGTATCTCTGCTGAAGAAAGTGAAAATAGAAAAGCTCCGCTTCTATATCAGCGGTGACAATCTGTTCACCATTACCGGTTACTCCGGCGTAGACCCGGAATTCTCAACCAGCAGCCCACTGAACTCCGGTGTAGACAGATACATCTATCCGTTTACCCGCTCCTACACCGTGGGTGCACAGCTTACATTCTAATGTTTAACTCAATATAAAAGAAACGATATGAAAAAAGTTCTATATATAGCAAGTATGTGTCTCGCAATGGCTTTTACGTCTTGCGATGACTTCCTGACTGTTTCTTCTCCCGACAAGCTGACTACCGGCAACTTTTGGAGAGACCAAAAAGATGCAGAAGCCACCCTGGCCTCAGCATACGCCCAACTCTACCACGGCGACAGCTATGCCACCAGTGAAGTGCGCTGGCCGGTGGAGGCTTACCGCACCGACCTTTACGATGTGGGTAACGATGCCAACAACTACCAGACTTGGACAGACATCTATAACTTCACCTATACCAACGGAAATACACAGTTCTCTTATTACTACCAAGACCTTTACCGGGGTATCAACTTCACCAACCAGGTGTTGGAGTACGCACCCAAAATCCCGGCAGAAAACATCACCGAAGCCAAACGCGAAGAGATTATTGCCGAAGCTCATTTTCTGAGAGGTTACTTCCACATGATGCTGTTGCTGAACTGGGAGAAGATTATCCTGCGCGACATCTACATTTCGGATGCAGCCGACCTGAACAAGCCATTGAGCGACCGGGTGGCTTGCTGGGAACTGGTAATAAACGAATTGTCGCAAGCCACTGCATTGCCTGCCACACGCCCCGGATCGGAACTGGGTCGCGCCACTTCGGGAGCAGCCAATGCCTATCTAGGATTTGCCTACCTGACGCGTGCTTATGAAGAACCTGCCAATGAGTCGGGCCACTTAACAGCAGCCCTGAAGGCCCTGAATGCAGTGCAAGGCTACGAACTGGTAGATAGCGACAAGATGCTGCAAATGTTCAACGGCAAGAACAAGAATTGCCCGGAATCCATCTTCGAGTTGCAATATTCTGCCAATACTGACAACGGCGCCAGCTACTACTCATACATACACTGTTTCATTGCCTGCTCTGAGATTGGCGGTTGGGACGAAATCCTGCCCAGCGCCCGCCTGATGGAAGAGTACAAGAAAGAAGGCAGAAAGGCATCGGACGGGCTGTACGACCAACGTCTTTATAATACAATTTACTTCAAGGATGACTACTTCAACGACGCTGATAACGGCGAACTGATTTTTGGAGAGTTCACTTACGACGAGTGTTTCTGGAGATGGAGACAGAACGAGAATAAGAAGTATGTGGATGCAAACGGCAATGTCATCGATATCCCGACAGGAGAAGACACAGACAAATATCTGGAATCTCATGGTGGCGTGAAAGATGTATACGATCGCCCCAACTTCCGCCGCTTCACTCCGGAAACATATGAGGAACTGAGCGACTACTGTCCGTTCAACATTCCTTTGATGCGCTATGCCAACGTGATGTTGATGAAAGCCGAAGTACTGAACAAGCAAGGGCATCCCGAACAAGCCATTCCTCTGATTAACGAAATCAGAGCCAAGCACGGAAAAATGCCTGCTATGAAAGGAACGTCACAAGCCGAAGTACAGGCTCAAATAGAACATGAACGCATCATCGAGTTCCCGCTGGAAAGCTACCGCTGGTACGACCTGCGCCGCTGGGGCAAACTGAGCGAGGTACTGGGCAAACGCGGATTTTCGGAAGGTAAGCACAACTTCTTCCCGATTCCTTTGTGGGAAATCAACGCAAACCCTGCGCTAAACAACACTGCAGAAGGAACTGAAGAATAATCCTCTCTTTAAATATACCAAAATAGGGCGGCGTTTGCCTGCGGCGGTGCCGCCTTATTTACCTTTTAAAAGCTTTATCTTTGCATTTGCGAAAATAGGCTGCACCTCAGCATAAACAAGCAAGCTTGCTTCTGCTTTCGGTTTGCACTATCTTTGCCCCCAAAAACGACATAGATATGTTTACAATCATCGGACTAATGCTCACAGGAATGCTGCTGGGCTACCTCTTACGGAAACGGAATCTGAGCGGAATCCACAAAGTCATTACAGTGCTCATCTGGTTACTCCTCTTCATACTGGGTATTGAAGTGGGAGGAAACGAACAGATTATCAAAGGACTTCATACCATCGGACTCGAAGCCGTCATACTCACCATAGGCGGAACTTTGGGAAGCGTGATTGCTGCCTGGGCATTGTGGAGAGCTTTATACAAACGGAAAGGAGGCCGGGCATGAAAGGGAGTCTCATCATAGTCGGCTTTTTTGTGCTGGGAACACTCTGCGGAGTCTTTCACCTGATACCTATCGATATCGTAATAGATAGTAAAGTCAGCTTTTATGCACTTTGCGCACTGATGTTCAGTGTAGGGCTAAGTGTAGGCAACGACCCGCAAACGTTGAAAAACTTCCGTTCACTCAATCCACGGTTGATATTCCTGCCTATCATGACCATTCTGGGTACGCTGGCAGGTTCTGCCGCAGTCAGTCTGATACTGACACACCGTTCTCTGACGGATTGCCTGGCTGTAGGCTCGGGCTTTGGCTACTACTCACTCTCCAGTATCTTCATCACCGAATATAAAGGAGCCGAATTGGGAACCATCGCACTGCTCGCCAACATCAGTCGCGAGATACTGACACTACTGGCTGCCCCCTTGCTGGTGCGCTGGTTCGGTAACCTCGCCCCCATCTCAGCCGGAGGTGCAACCACGATGGACACCACACTGCCCATCATTACACGAACGGCCGGACAACAATTTGTAGTTGTCTCCATCTTCCACGGGTTCGTGGTAGATTTCAGTGTCCCGTTTCTTGTGACCCTGTTTTGTTCGATATAAACACTTAATCTGATTGATATCATGAAATTTAAATTATATTCTTTCATCTCCGCCTTACTGATTTGCAGTAATATGCTTGCCGACAATGAACCTTGGCAGAACCCGCAAGTCAATGAGATAAACAGAGAGCCAATGCATGCGCACTTCATTCCGTTTACGAATGAGGCCAACGCCCTGAAGCAACACTCCCTGCCTGCGGATGTACGTTTCAACGTAAATCCTGCCACCGAACGCCGCATCTCGCTGGACGGTACTTGGAAGTTCCTGTTCTCAAAGAACAACGAACTTTGTCCCAAAGACTTCCACAAACCGGGATACAACACCCGGAAGTGGAGCAAAATACAAGTCCCCGGAAGCTGGGAGTTGCAAGGCTTCGATGCACCTATTTATACGGATACCCGTTATCCATTCCCTGCCAATCCCCCGCATGTGCCAGCCGATTACAATCCGGTGGGAGCATACGTCCGCGAATTCACGGTTCCCGGCGGTTGGGAAGGTATGGATATCTTCCTCGACTTTGAGGGAGTGGAATCCGCCTACTACGTATGGGTGAACGGCGAACTTGCCGGATATGCCGAAGACAGCCGCCTGCCGTCTCACTTCAACATCACGAAGCTCCTGAAAAAAGGCAGCAACAAACTTGCCGTCAAGGTATTCCGTTACAGCGACGGCTCTTACCTTGAAGGACAGGACTACTGGAAATACAGTGGCATCGAGCGTGACGTTTATCTCTACGCCCGTCCGCAAAGCCGCGTGCGCGACTTCCGGATGACTGCCGAACTGATAAATGATTATAAAGACGGAGAACTCAACCTGGATGTCATCCTCCATCAGCCGAAAGCGGGAGAAACCGTTGAAGTAAAAGTGCTGGATGCAGGAAAGGTGATTTATAACCAGAAGAAAACCGTCTCTTCTCCTACGGACACTTTATTTAGCCAGCAACAGATTTTCCCGGATGCACGTGCCTGGAATGCCGAAACGCCCAATACCTATACACTGGTAGTCAGCACCTTCGATGCACAAGGAAAGCCGTTGGAGTCTTTCACCCAACTTTTTGGTTTCCGCACGGTGGAGATGCGCAACGGCATGCAGATGATTAACGGAAAAGCGGTGCTCTTTAAGGGAGTGAACCGTCACGAACACGATCCGCACAAAGGACGCACCATCAGCGTAGCTTCCATGATACACGATATTCAGTTGATGAAGCAATTCAATCTGAACGGTGTGCGCAACTGCCACTATCCGAATAACTATGCATGGTATGAGCTTTGCACGGAATTCGGTCTGTATATGGTGGATGAAGCCAACATCGAAAGCCACGGTATGCAGGATCACAAGGATGGCACGCTGGCCAATTATCCGGATTGGGAACTTCCTTTCATGCAACGCATGAGCCGTATGATTGCACGCGACCGTAACTGCACAGCTATCGTCACCTGGTCTATGGGCAATGAGTCCGGCTATGGTAAGCATTTCGAAACCTTATACGATTACACGAAGAAGGTAGATTCCACCCGCCCGGTACAATACGAGGGTGGCGGTTATGATGCCAAGAGTGACATATACTGCCCGATGTATGCACGCATCTGGTCGTTGCGCCGCCATATCAATCAGCGCGACAAGCGTCCTATGATTATGTGCGAATATGCTCATGCCATGGGCAACAGTGTAGGAAACTTCCAGGATTACTGGGATTTGATTTATAAGTACGACCAGTTGCAAGGCGGCTTCATCTGGGACTGGGTAGACCAGACATTCGCCATCAAAGATAAGGATAACCGTGACATCTGGGCTTTCGGTGGAGACATGGGATTTGTAGGCATCGTCAACGACTCCAACTTCTGCGCCAACGGTCTGGTAGCTGCCGACCGCACTCCTCACCCGCATATCTATGAGGTGAAGAAGGTGCTTCAATATATCCACTTTGAACCGGTTGCCTTCACACCTAATAAAATAAAGGTTACCAACCGGCACGACTTCATCGGTCTGGAAGGATATATCCTGCGCTGGGCAGTGGAATGTGACGGCAAAGCGGTACAAAGCGGTGAAATGGATTTCCCAGCAATCGCACCGGGAAGCTCTGCCAACATCGAACTGCCTCTGAAAGCACTGCCTGCCGATGGCAAAGAGTACTTCCTTACCCTGCGCGCATTCACCAAAAACGAAGCGCCGTTAATCCCGAAAGGACACGAGGCCGCCATCGAACAATGGGCGTTGCCTTCCGTCCCTGCTGCAAAAGCCATTCAGCCGGCTAACGGCAAACTGACCGTAGACCGCAACAGTGACGCCATCACTCTGACAGGAAACAACTTCCGGATAGCTTTCTCGGCTCAAAGCGGTGAAATGACGGCGTTGAGTTACAATGGAAAGAATCTGATAAAAGAAGGTCTGCAACCCAACTTCTGGCGTCCTCTGACGGATAATGATATTCCGAACGGACATCTGTACCGTTGTCTCACTTGGAAGACTGCCGGACAGGATGCCAAACTGGAGCACCTGAACATAACGGAAAATCAACAGAAAGTTACCCTTACCGCTACCTATAAGATGGAAGCGCAAGACTCGAAGCTGCAAACAATATACGATATTCATCCTGACGGAGCAGTCCGCGTGAGCATGCACTTCACTCCCGGCAAACAGGCGTTGAACGAAATGCCTCGTCTGGGTATGCGCATGATACTTCCGGCTGAATATGAAAGGATGTCCTGGCTGGGACGCGGACCACAGGAAAACTATGCAGACCGGAAGACGGGAGCATTGGTAGGACTGTACAGCGCGACGGTTTGGGAACAGTTTCATCCGTATGTGCGTGCTCAGGAAACAGCTAATCATTGCGATGTACGTTGGGTGGCACTGCGCAATGCCGATGGTGACGGTTTGCTCATTACGGGAGAAGAACCGCTAAGTATCAGTGCCTGGAACTTCCCGATGGAAGATATCGAGTACCGCCCTTCGCAGGTGGAACGCCGCCACGGGGGAAGCATAGTGAAGAAAGATATGGTGTGGCTGAACATCGACCACAAGCAGATGGGCGTAGGTGGTGACAATACGTGGGGAGCACAAGTGCACCCGGAATATACCATCACACCGCACGAATGGAAGTACAGCTTCACGCTGCTGCCACTCGGAGCTAAGGATGATGCAGCGGAACAGGCGCATAAGTGCTGGTTCTAAGGGATAAATGATAATTTAGGGGCACATAGCCTAAAATTAAATATGTAAGGAATTGAAAAAATACCATATATTCTGCTTTCTAAGTAATATGTGTCCTACAGGCTATTCTGAAGGGGGCGGGAGACTTGTGCTAAGTGTCAACGATACTTGTGCTAAGTGTCGGGCACACTTGTGCTAAGTATCAGGGATACTTGTGCTAAGTGTCAACGACGCTCATTTAGGTCTTCTCCCGCCTGTATCAGATGTCGGAATTTATTTAATTCTCGGAACGATTGTTTAAGCACAATATAGCGCAGCCTAATTATCAATTATCCCCCCAAAAAGTAATTATTAAATCCGTAATAATAAGGAATATGAAACACAAGTTTATACACATCATTTGCTTTACGCTACTGGTTGCAGGCCTCACCGCCTGCACCTCCGGTAATAAAAAAACTGCGGAGCAAAGGTACACCTTCAATAACATACTGGATATTGCCTACACTCCCGACACCCTGCACCGTTGCTACGGCTGGTTCACAGACGCCGGTTCATGGATGGGCTTCACCCTGCCCGAAAAGGCACAATGGGTGAACGGCTTCTGCGGTCCGTTCAGTCTGGATATGTTCCGCCGCCAATGGATGGCACAGTCCGCCGTCACAGTAGATTTCGCCGGAAACGCTTCTGCCAGCTTCATTCCCGACTCTACCTGCTACTTCCCCGGCGAGCTCTATATGTCCGCCCACTCCGATGCAGGGAGCATCACGCAACGACTTAACTTTGCAGACGCCTCCACCGCCCTCCTGCGCATAGAGTCCGATAAAGCAGAAGACCTGCTTCTGACAGGCAGTCAATGGGGAAAAGACGTCACCGTCACCGTAGAGCAAAACTCCGTCATTGCCCGCCACCCCAGCGGAGAAAGCGTGACCGTAACATTTACCCCCGACGTGACACTTTCCCGGACGGAAAACAACTACACAGCCCTTGTTCACAGTCCCAAGTATCCCGTCCATGTAGCCATTTCCTTCTTCACCTCGGAAAAAGAGATGACCGCCGGATTGCAGAATATCCCCACCCTGCTCAACAATCCCGGAAAGGCTTTGCAAGCCAATGCCGAACGCTGGGAGGGTTATCTAACCAAGATACTGCGCAAGGACATGAAACCCGAATACGACCGTATAGCCGTGAAAGCCGTCACCACCCTTATTTCCAACTGGCGCACGCATCGCGGCGGACTGCTTCATGAAGGTATCGTCCCGAGCCACGCCGTAGGCTACTTTGTGGGTTTCTGGGCATGGGACAGTTGGCGTTTCAGTGCCGGAACCGCTAAATTCGACCCTGAACTGGCAAAGAACAACATCCGCGCCATGTTCGATTATCAGCAACCGGACGGCATGGTTATCGACTGCATCTACACCGACCCGTCGGAAAACAATGCCCGCGACAGCAAACCGCCTTTGGTATGCTGGGCGGTAGACGAAATCTTCACGCATACAGGCGACACGGCTTTCGTTGCCGAAATGTACCCGCAACTGCTCTCTTACTACAAATGGTGGTACGAGAAACGCGATCACAACCGCAACGGCATGTGTGAGTACGGTGCAACAGACGGCACACTGGAAGCTGCCGCATGGGAAAGCGGCATGGACAATGCCATTCGTTTTGACAACGCCGTAATGCTGAAGAACGACGAAGCCGATGATGCCTGGAGCATGGATCAGGAAAGCGTAGACCTAAACGCCTACCTGGCACTGGAATGTAAACTGCTGAAGAAGTTTGCCGGACTGCTCAACGTGGCTTTCGACGGTCCCGACTATAGCGACAAAGTAGCTGACTACTTCTTCGACAAACAGCTCAATTTCTTCTTCGACCGCCGACTGAAAGATGGTTCCTTCATCGAGGAACCGGGTTGCGAAGCCTATACTCCGCTGTGGACACAGATTGCGACCCAGTCACAGGTAGATAGCATGTTACCCATGCTGCAAGACACCGCGAAGTTCTCCACGTATATCCCCTTCCCCACCATCGCCGCAGACAATCCCAAGTATAACCCGCGCGGCTACTGGCGTGGCCCCATCTGGCTGGACCAGACTTACTTTGCCATTCGCGGACTCCGCAACTATGGTTATCATAAACTGGCCGATGAATATACCTTGCAGGTATTCGACCGTCTGAACGGACTGAAAGAAGGAGCGCCCATCCACGAGAACTACGGTACGCATACCGGAGAACGGTTGAAAGCACCGCACTTTAGTTGGAGTTCGTCACATCTGTTGATGATGTACGATGACTACGGGAAGTAATTCTTGCGTGAGGGATAGCTTTTCTTGGAAATCTATCCCTCTATGATTTCACAGCTACGCTAATATTGTTTCGGAGAATGTCACTTATGTCTCAGAATGCTGCACCGGCAGTATTTTGTTGTTTTATAATGATGTAGGTAATGGTTGAATGTTCTACATTTGTAAACAGAGTATATGGTTTTCACACCGTATATCATGCATAAACAAGTACTTTATTAATCTATAGAACAGCAACCATGAAGAAAAATTTTCTTTTAGCAGCGAGTTTTCTCTTCATCTTTTGTCTGGAAGCCGGTGCTCAGAAAAGAGATGAAGTAACTTGGGAGAAATTCGAGGACATCACCATCCCCATTCCTCCCTCAACTCACCCCCGACTCTATGTACGTCCCGCCAATTTACCGGATTTAAAGAAACGGATGGATCACCCGCAAGTAAAAGCAAACCTGGCAACCTTGCGCAAACTTGGCATAGACCGCACCGCAGAGGAAGAGGCAAAAGTAACCGACAGAGGCTTCCGCTACTACTTCGAGATGCGGGGAGTAACCAGCCGTGTACAAGTACAAGCTCTCGACTATCTGGTATATGGTGACAAGAAGCAAGCCAGACGCGCCATCACTTCCATGCTCGATTCATTGCAGCATACCAATTTCGGAACCAAACAAGACTTATCGCGCGCCAGCGGAGTCATGCTGATGTGCGGCGCGATGGTATATGACTGGTGCTACGACCAGATGAAAGAATCGGAAAAGAAAGCCTATATAGAATCGTTCATCCGAATCTCCAAGACCATGGAATGCGGTTATCCGCCCAAAAATAACGAACCCATAGCCGGACACTCGTCCGAATGGATGATCTTGCGGGACATGCTTTCAGCCGGTATTGCTATCTACGACGAATATCCGGATATGTACCTCCATGTCATCCGAATGTTGTACAAGGATTACTTGCCGGTAAGAAATTACATCTATTCTGGTCATAATTACCATCAGGGAACAAGCTATGTCAATGTGCGTTTCAGCAATGACCTGTTCTCCTTATGGATTCTGGATCGTATGGGAGCCGGCGCAATCTACAATCCCGCACAACAATTCGTACCGTACGACTTCCTGTACCGCCGTCGTCCGGACGGACAAGTAATGCCCGCAGGCGATACGAATCCTAACAAAAAAAACATTCCTTCTTACTCCCTGCCCGCCATGCTCGCTTCCAGCTTCTATAAAGACAATTATCTGGCTTACGAATACGAACTCAAACCCAAATTAGAAAGCCACTGCCTCATCTTCGAGATACTGTGGAGAGATTTTGATTTGAAAGCCAAGACTCCCGATGACTTGCCGCTGACCCGATACTCAGGCTCACCTTTCGGGTGGATGATAGCGCGTACGGCATGGGACAAAAACAGCGTGATTGCCGAAATGAAAATCAATGAACAATTCTTTGGTAACCATCAACACATGGACGGTGGTTCATTCCAACTTTATTATAAGGGCCCGTTGGCAATAGATGCCGGAGCTTACCAAGGAAGTTCCGGCGGATATAACAGCCCACACAACAAAAATTTCTTCAAACGTACCATTGCCCATAACTCATTGTTAGTATACAACCCGAACGAGAAATTCGCCAGCTGGAATTATGGTGGACAAGATAAAACAGAATTTGCCGATAATGACGGTGGACAACGCATGCCGGGTGACCGTTGGGAGACTTGCCGCTCTTTTAAAGATTTATTAAGCAAGGAATATACTACAGGCAAAGTCCTGGGACATGGTTTTGGCCCCGATGCCAATAAACCTGACTATTCTTATCTGAAAGGTGACATCACGCAAGCCTATACAGACAAGGTAAAAGAAGCGAAACGCTCTTTTGTTTTCCTCAACCTGCACGCTACCGAAGTGCCTGCCGCCTTAATCGTGTTTGATAAAGTTGTCTCTTCCGACCCTCAGTTCAAGAAGTTCTGGCTACTGCACAGTATAGAAGAGCCGATAATAGAAAGTAACCGTTTCACCGTCAAACGCACCCAAAACGAAGACACCGGCATGTTACAGAATCAAGTGTTGCTCCCCGAAATTCAAGATGCACGGATAGAGAAAATCGGTGGAAAAGGAAAAGAGTTTTGGGTATTCGGCACCAATTATGCCAACGATGCCATGCCGAGACGTCCCGACGACGCCAACGAAAGAGGCGCATGGCGTGTAGAAATATCACCTGTAACCGCTGCTGCCGAAAATTACTTCCTGAATGTAATGCAAGTAGCCGACAACACCTGTCTGCAAATGAATGAAGTAAAACGCATCGATGCAGATAAAATAGTAGGCGTGCAGATAGCCGACCGCGTCGTCACCTTCAGCAAAGACAGCCAACCACTGCCCGGTAAATTTGATTTCGCGGTAAGTGGCAGCCAAACTATGAAGTTTGTCATTACCGACCTTATTCCGGGAACCTGGCAAATCAAAAAAGACGGCAAGGTATATATTCCCGCGCTGGAAGTTCGTACAGACGATGGTATCCTTTCTTTTGAAGGTACTGCCGGATGGTATGAATTTCTTCGATAAAAAAAAGCCATCTGTCAATGTAGAAGAAGTCATTGACAGATGGCTTATTTATTAAGTTTCCTCACCCCCGTTTTTCAGGCAACGTTCCTTAGAAGAGACTCCACGCAACCGTCAGTCCGACCATCACAATAGCTACCATACTCATCAGCTTGATAAGTATATTCAAACTCGGACCGGAAGTATCTTTGAATGGGTCACCTACCGTATCGCCTACCACAGTAGCTTTATGTACTTCGCTACTCTTACCGCCAAAGTTACCTTCTTCCACATATTTCTTTGCATTATCCCATGCACCGCCCGCATTCGCCATAAAGATGGCAAGGACGAAGCCGCTACTCAACCCACCGATCAGCAAACCCAGAACACCGGGAACGCCAAAGATAAGTCCCGTTGCAATCGGAGCAATAATGGCTATCAGTGAAGGAACCACCATCTCACGCTGTGCCCCTTTTGTAGAGATAGCCACACAACGCTCGTAATCCGGTTCTGTTTCACCGGTAAGAATACCCTTGATTTCACGGAACTGACGGCGCACTTCGTCCACCATGTGAGCAGCAGCACGACCAACAGCGTTCATTGTCAATCCGCAGAAGAGGAATGCCATCATACTACCCAGGAACATACCCGAAAGAACCTTCGGATTCATCAACGTCACATCATAATGATGCATGAAGTCAAAGAAAGTGGCATCCTGGAGCCCCACGGCATCCCCATGAGGAAGTGTTAATTCCGTAGTTCCCAAACGAGTCAGTCCGATACGGATTTCTTCAATATAAGAGGCAAGCAGGGCAAGTCCCGTAAGTGCAGCCGAACCAATGGCAAAGCCCTTTCCGGTAGCGGCAGTAGTATTACCCAAAGAGTCGAGGGCATCCGTACGTTTACGTACTTCCGCACCCAGACCGGACATTTCAGCGTTACCACCCGCATTGTCGGCAATAGGACCGTAAGCATCCGTTGCAAGCGTGATACCCAAGGTAGAAAGCATACCTACGGCAGCAATACCGATACCGTAAAGTCCCATGCCTACATTATTGAAATCGAACCCCGATGCAAACAGGTAGGAAGCAATGATACCGACTACCACAGCAATCACAGGAATTGCAGTAGACAACATACCCAAACCGATACCGGAGATAATTACCGTCGCCGGGCCAGTCTTTCCGCTTTCGCTCAACTTCTGGGTAGGACGATAGGATTGTGAGGTATAGTATTCCGTAGAACGCCCGATAATGATGCCGACTACCAGACCGACTATAACGGCACAAGATATCCACATCCAGTTATCAAGTTTCAATAGCCAAAGAATAAAGAACGTAGCCACTACAATCAGTACGGAACTTAGGTTCGTACCGAAAGCCAACGAAGCGAGCAGGTCTTTCATCTTCGCATTCTCCTTGGTACGTACTGCGAAGATACCGATAATAGAAAGAAGAATACCTACGGCCGCAATCAGCATCGGAGCTATAACAGCTTTGAACTGCATGGCCGTATCTCCCGTATGAATAAAGGCAGCAGCACCCAGAGCGGCAGTTGCCAGGATAGAGCCGCAATAACTTTCGTAAAGATCGGCACCCATACCGGCTACGTCACCTACGTTATCACCTACGTTATCAGCAATCGTTGCAGGGTTACGCGGGTCATCTTCGGGAATACCGGCCTCAACCTTACCTACCAGGTCGGCGCCTACATCGGCAGCTTTCGTATAAATACCTCCACCTACACGGGCAAAGAGCGCTTGTGTGGAAGCACCCATCCCGAAAGTCAGCATGGTGGTAGTGATGATACAGAGTTTATGAGTCGGAGTCAAAACATCTTCCGGTATTACCGCATTCAATAACAGGTACCAGAAAGAAATATCAAGCAAGCCCAAGCCCACTACAACCAGTCCCATTACCGCACCGCTACGGAAAGCGACGCGCAATCCCGCATTCAGTGAACTACGGGCAGCATTTGCTGTGCGTGCCGAAGCATACGTTGCCGTCTTCATACCGAGGAATCCGGAGAGTCCGGAAAAGAAACCGCCCGTCAGGAAAGCAATCGGTACCCAACGATTCTGTACATCGAAACCATAAGCCATAATAGCGAAAAGGATCACAAGTCCCAGAAATACCCAGCCAACTATCTTATACTGTTGTTTCAGATAAGACATCGCGCCTTTACGCACAGCGGCGGCAATCTTTATCATTTGCGGAGTACCCTCACTCTCTTTCATCATTTGCTTATGGAAATAGTAAGCAAAGCAGAGAGCTAAAACGGAAGCGGCCGGAATCAGCCAGAAAAGCAAACTGTCCATGGTGTTATTCGTATTAAAAGGTTGATTGAAAGTCTAAAAGTATTGATTTGAAACGAAATAAACAAAAAATAAATAGAATTATTTGCTTTTAAACTATATGATCTACTTTCATCACAGCTCATACAACTCACATAAACTATGCCCCAACCCTATATTTTCATACAAAAGAAGAGTTAGTTACATAAATAACAAAATAATTACTACATTTGCTTGCTATATAAAAAAAGAACCTTATGAACAAAAAATCTATTATACTATGTATCTTCTATGCATGGATGTCTATATTGTGCTACGGACAAACAGGTCGCCTATTTACAGCAGATCAGGAGTTATCGAGCAGCATGATAAATTCTATCTATCAAGACCATAACGGAATTATCTGGATTGCCACAGAAGATGGACTAAACAAATATGACGGTGCTAAATTCTCTATCTACAAAAGCGACAAAAACGATGAACACTCCTTAGCAAACAATTATGTACGTTGTGTCTTTGAAAGCAGCAAGAAGGAGTGTTTTGTAGGAACATTAAGTGGATTACAACACTACAGTGCTGATGCCGACCGCTTTACCGATATCCCACTGATTCTGCAAGATGGTATAATAGTAGAGCCTAACGTAGCCGCCATAGAAGAACTGAGTAACGGAGATTTATTAGTGGGTACCGCCGGTCAAGGATTGTTCAAGATTACAAACACCCATAAAGGACTGGTCGGAATTAGCATGGAGAAAAGAATCCCTATCCCCATCGTAAATGCGCTTCACGAAGACCGTAATGGTAACCTATGGATAAGTGCCGGTGAAAATGGAATTTTCAGAATAGACCGGAACCAACAACTACACTGCTATCAGAAAGGGGCAAACGAATCAGAATATACCATTAGTAGTATTTGTGAGACCCCCGACAAACAGATTTACATTGGTTCCTTAGGTAAAGGACTACTTAAATATAATCCAACTCTCGACTTATTTGAACCCATCATCTATGCCAATCACCCTGAATTACCTGTCAAAAGTCTTCTTCTTGCCACGCCGGACGAAATATACATTGGAACTGACGGATACGGTTTGAAAGTATATAACATTCAAAGTCGCACTATCACAGAAAATCAGTTAAACATCACCACTTTCAACCTTGACAAGTCAAAAATTCATTCCATTATGAAAGACCGTTTCGGCAATCTGTGGTTGGGATTCTTCCAAAAAGGGGTATTGCTGATTCCTGCCATTGCCAATGGTTTTCAATATATAGGATACAAATCCGTACGAAACAATATCATCGGTTCCAATTGTATTATGTCTGTCTGTAACGATCATGACGGCACATTATGGATAGGGACAGACAACGATGGTTTATACAAAGTGGAAAAGAATGGTAAACATACCGTCCACTTCCCTCCTACACAGGAAACCGGCTCAGTACCTTCAACCATCATGAGTATCTACGAAGACTCGCGTCAGAATCTTTGGATAGGTTCATACATGCAAAGTATGGCTAAGATTGACAAAGAAACCGGCCATTGCCAATATTTCAAAAGAAAAACCGATGCAGACAGCAAAGAAGGGAAACTGCGTGTATACAGCTTTGCAGAAGACAAACACGACCGACTCTGGATAGGCACCATGGGTAACGGACTTTACTACATAGATCTAAACACCGAAACCTTGCATCGCTATAAACAAGAAGACAGTACATACTATGCAACCGGCAACTTCTTGCCCGGTTACTGGATAACCAGCCTGTTACACAGTCATGACGAAAGACTCTATATCGGCACTTATGACGGGCTGGGTTGCCTTGACCTGAAAACCATGCACCTTGCCACCGCTTTCAACACCAATACACTCCTTCCAAATTCCGTCATCCATTCCCTTTATGAAGACAAAGAAGGCACTATATGGATAGGCACATCGGAGGGGCTGAAAGCCATGCATCCCCAAGAATATAAAATACGTGAATACACACAAAAAGACGGACTGCCTGGTGACATCATATGCGCCATCACCCAAGATATCAATGGCGCTTTATGGTTCAGTACCAACCACGGGATAGCACGCTACAACCCACAAAAAGGCAACTTTACCCCTTATTATGCCAATGATGGCCTGCAAGGTAATGAGTTCAGCAAAAGAGCCGTTTGTACCGACAACAACGGACATATTCTGTTCGGTGGAATTAACGGGGTTACCTATTTTAATCCTGCAGAAATAAAAGATATAGCTACCACTCCTTCTGTGCATCTCACCGGTTTCTATATACACAATCAAAGCGTCAACAGTAATACGTTGTCCGAAGGAAGAAGAATCATAGAAACCTCCGTTATGAATGCTCAACAGTTCAATCTGTCGCACAAACATAATTCTTTCAGCATGGAGTTTTCTGTCATGGAATTCTTCAATCCTGAACGCATTACTTATATGTACTCAGTCAACAACGGACAGTGGGTGACTATGCAATCAGGTATTAACCGGATATCTTTTAATGACATGACACCCGGCACTTACAAGTTCAGTATCAAGGCCAAAGATTATACTTTCTATTCCGAACCTAAAAATTTCATTGTCAATATCTCTCCCGCATGGTATGCATCAAATTGGGCCAAAGGAGTGTACCTGCTGATAGCACTGACCATAATTTACATCATTGGCGCACAGATACGCCATCGCTATCAAGTTCACCGAGAATTATTAGAACACATACATGCTGAAGAAATCAACGAGGCCAAGTTACAATTCTTCATCAACATCTCTCACGAAATCCGTACCCCGGTCACCCTTATCCTCAGCCCCCTGCAAAAACTAATGAGCAAGGACAGAAACGAAGAGCGCCAAAAAAACTACCAAACCATCTCGCGTAACGCTGGACGTCTCCTCCAATTGGTGAATCAGCTACTGGACATCCGCAAGCTTGACAAAGGCCAGATGCAACTGAAATTTAGAGAAGTAGAAATAGTAGAGTTTATACGTAATCTATCCAGTAACTTCGAATATCAGGCAAATGCCAAAAAGATTAGCTTGAACTTCCATCCCGATACAGAAGAACTACGTGCCTGGATAGATCCTGAAAATCTTGATAAGGCCATATTCAATGTACTCTCAAATGCATTTAAGTTCACCGAATCAGGAGGAGAAATCAATATCTACCTGCACACACATGAAGCGTACGAAACAAAACCAGCTTATTTTAAGATTGTAATAGAAGATAACGGTACGGGTATTGACGAAAAAGAAATAGAACGTATTTTCGACCGTTTTTATCAAGTTGCCAACAGATTAAATAACTCAGGTACCGGAATCGGTCTACATTTGACCAAATCGCTAGTTGAATTACATAAAGGAACAATCCATGCCGAAAATAATAAAGAAAAAGCCGGTTGCCGATTCATCATTCGCCTGCCATTGGGAAAAGAACACTTGAAACCGGAAGAAATAGAAGAAACTAACACTGAGGAACAGATCGCACCAGACAATAATCCGGTGTTACCCATATTCTTACCTGAAAATGAGGAAAAAGAAAGAATACGTTCCAAAACCAAATATCGCATACTGATAGCAGATGATAATGAAGAGATACGCAGATATATACGCCAGGAACTGACGTCCGACTACCACATAACTGAATGTAGCAATGGGCAGGAAGCTCTTGAGCAAATCATAAAGGATGCCCCCGACGCCCTTATCAGCGATATCATGATGCCGGAAATGGATGGAATGACCCTCTGCCGGAAAATAAGACAAAACATTCTTGTCAGCCACATTCCGGTCATCCTGCTGACTGCCAAAATTAATGAAGAAAGTAACCTGGAGGCTTTAGAAGGAGGAGTGGATGCCTATATCACAAAACCGTTCAATATAGACGTTCTGAAAAAAACAATCCGAAATGTCATCTACAGGCACGAACTGATAAAAAATACCTTTAACGGAAGTATGGAACAAACAGATAAGGTACAACCGATTGAGGTTCAATCACCGGATGAAAAGCTAATAGCACGTGTAATGGCCATCATTAATAAGGAAATGGCAAACCCAAATCTCAGCGTGGAAATGATTGCAGCAGAAGCAGGAATCAGCCGTGTACACTTATATCGCAAAATAAAAGAATTCACCAACCAATCACCACGCAACTTTATACGCAATGTCCGGTTGAAACAAGCTGCCCTCCTACTTGCACAGAAACACCATAACATCACGGAAGTGGCAGAGGCGGTAGGTTTTGCCAACACCACCCATTTTTCGACAGCGTTCAAGGAATTATTCGGTGTCTCGCCCACTACCTATATGGAACAGAGTGCCAACAACGCAAAGTCAAATATCGTGGATGCCATGGAGAAAAATAAAGTGGATTCTATTCCCGACCGTTCCAGTTAATTACAACCCAATAGCCTCTGCCCTCTTCCTCCCGTTTTTCAGGAATGAACTCATCACCGCCAAACTCTATACGGAGACATTTGGCATATGTAGTGGGAACTGGCTTTTCCGTTGGAATATCCCAATAGGTGACCAATTCATGCACCTCTTTGTCTCCGAACACATAAGGGCATTTTAGTTTATAAGTCAGTTTTCTTTGGTCCGGACAATCTTCCACGGGCAACTCGAAGTAATTATGCAAATAACAGATCTCGTCATAGTAGTATATGTCCAATTGAGGACGTTTCACTTCAAAGGGTCCCGTAGCAGGGCGTGAAGGGGTATCATACGTATCATTGCTCCAGTTCCAGCAAGGTATGTCAACCATAATATCCAGCCGGTACTGATCCGAATCCACTTCTCCCCACTTGGCATCTTCCATCGATACTCCGGATTGCCGGTCCTTCAGTCCGATGCCTTTCACCAAATCGCTACCGGAAGCATCTCGAAAACCGATAGCAAGGTTATAGACAGTATAATGAAATACAGGATCCTTATGTCCAAACAGCCAGTCGCAGGAGGAAAAGCATATAACACTCAGAAACAACAGACCCAGACTTTTTAATTTTCTCATCACATTTTATGGTTTAGTTATATAAAAATTTTGCATTGCATGTTCAAAATCACCATTACCAAGAATTAGAACATCATCCAATTTCATTGGATCATTTTTAATACAGAATAGGTCGCTCAGTTCTATATTCTTTTTTTGAATTTTAGAAAATCCACAACTACCTTTTGATCAAAAAGTAAGAATATCAAACTAAGCGACCTAATTGTTAACCCCTTATAGGTCAATCTCTGTATCCCGGATTCTGATAGGCCATCTTTTCTTCTTTGGTCATTTCCATACCGTCCAATTGTCCTTGCGGAATGGGACGAAGGTAATGGAACGCTTCGATAGTACGACGGTAAGTTTTCGGGGTATGATCTCCCTTATCGTTTCCACAAATCACATACTCATCAGCATATTCATTCCACTTTTGTGTACGAACAAGGTCGAACCAGCGATAACCCTCACCAAAGAACTCGCGTGAACGTTCATCAAGAATATAGTCGATATCAATGGTAACCGGAGTGGCGGCAACCATTTCCGCACTATGGTCTTCCAATACTTCTGCATTAAGAGCATTACTGAATGTCCATTTACCGGCACGTGCACGAAGAACATTCACCAGTTCGCGCGCATTCTTTCCGCTCTTAGTAGTCGCACCCTCTACTGCAGCCTCAGCAGCCACCAAATAAAGTTCAGAAAACTTAGCTATATTGTAAGGACGAGTACTACCTGCATTCGGCTGGCCTGTACCTGTACCGTTATCCGTACGATACGGACCTAATTTCCACAGTCCAGGAAATATACGACGGCTGATTCCACTGGGATTCATTACCCAATCGGCGCGTCCGGGCAGAGTACCTGCGCCTAAATTACCCAAATTGGAACCATAGGCAACGTTAGGATCCTCTTCAAGCAAGAAAGAGAAAATTGGTTCCCCTTCTTTTACCATCATTCCGTTGGCGTTTTCCACTGCATCCCAATTGGCACCATTGGTTGACCAATTTCCACGATATACTGTCGTGAAAGTTCCATCATAACGAGAGTCATTCACTTTATCAGCGAAAGTGTGAGTAAACACCCCATGAGGAGGAGCCATACGAGTCCAAGGGCGACCATAAGCCTGCTCTGCCACACGAATGACAGGAGCCACAGTGACACCGTTCACTTTAGATTGCGCATCCGTATAATTCCAGTTCATCATCCATCCGGCAAAGTTATCGGGAGCGCCACCACCACCGTATGACAAGCTACCACCATTATAATATTCATCTTCTTGAGTATGGTCAGCATAAAGCAAGATTTCCTTATTGCGATCATTAACTCCTGCATTCACTTTCCAGAAACTTTCTTCCAAACCGAACGGACCAGGATTCTCTATGGCTTCTACAGCGATATTATAAGCTTGCTGGAAATACCAAGCCGCATCATGTCCATCAGGATCGGTCCTCTGACATTCCGGATAAGTAGGAATATTGTTCGGATTCTTCAACCACCATGCATAAGTCAGATAAGCTTTTGACAAATAAAGACGAGCCACTGTTTTAGTCAAACCACCCGTCATACGAGGATTGTCCGGCAAATTCTGAACAGCTGTAACCAAATCAGGGAAAACGACTTTAGTATAAACTTCCGGTACCGTATTACGCACGGACGTGCGTGACGGAGTAATGTTGAAAGCCAACTCACCAGAGCCCAAGTCCAAGGGTACACCACCGAAAGTCTGAGCCAGCAGGAAATAGTACATGGCACGGAAGAAACGCGCTTCGGATATCAAAGATTCTGATATACCCACTTCTCCGCCATTAGCAATCACACCGTTGCAAGTATTGATATTAGTAAATGCCATACCCCATAATGCATCCGCACGGCAAGTAGAAGAGGTCAGGTTTCCTACTCCCGAAAGATCGGCATCCTTAAAGTTGCCGTCGGCGCTTTGTCCGTAAGTAGCCTCGTCCGTACCCGTAAGACAGGAATTGTAGTAATAAGCCTGTCCGTAGATGTCGCGCAAATAAGAATACATGGAAGTAATACCGCCTTCCACACCTTTTTCCGTTTTAAAGAAAGTTGGATCATAGCTGCTACGGGGTTGTTCGTCTAGGATATCGGAACAAGAAGTTGCCAAAAGCAGACCCAAAGCAGCGGTTCCAAGAACTCTTATAGGAGAATATATCGATTTCATCTTCATAATACTTTAGAATGTCAAGTTAATACCAAATAAATAGTTACGCGTAGAGGGTGAGTTCGTACCTACTGTCAGGAAACGTCTCTGAAAACCTACCACTGCTACATTCTCATCACCATAGGAGTTTGTCTCCGGATCAAGCCCGGTTTCCTTATGGAACGGAGAACAGATTACAAACGGGTTCTGGATCGTTACGTATGCACGCAATCCTTGTACTCCCAGTTGTTTCAGCCAACGTTGGTTGTCCATGTTGTAGCCCAATGTAATGGTGCGTACTTTCCAATATGAAGCGTCAAAATATCCCAACGTAGAACCATACTTCGGATTATCACCACTTTGAATGCCACCCGGTTTCGGATATTTAGCATTGGTATTCTCTTCTGTCCAGTAGTCTACATCTACCTGTCCACGACGGCCGCTCAACATATTCAGATAACCGCTGGAATGGTGAAGCGTACTCAACAACTTACCGCCACACTTGAACGCAGTAATCACATTCAGGTCAAAATTCTTATAAGCCACACGCGTACTAAAACCTCCCTGGAATTTAGACTCCAAACTCATGATCTGACGATCTTCCGGTCCGATAGCACGTACAGGAGTACCGTCCGCATTGTAATCGCCGGTATATTTCACCTTGATCATACCTACATTACCACCCGGTTCAAGAATATCGAGATAAGGATCTCCTTCTTGCCACAAGCCGACATATTCATAATCAAAAATAGCGTCAATAGGATAGCCTACAAACCAGCCATTGCCTTCATCACGGTCTTTCTTTGATGCCAACTCAACCAGTTTATTGCGGTTGGCAGAAAGATTCAGACTGGCATCCCATGTCCATCCGTTATGATTGTCAAGAATCGTACCGTTCAATGTCAGCTCAAAGCCCTTATTCTCGGTTTTACCCACATTGGCCATGTAGCTACCTACACCTGATGTAGAAGGTAAGTTCACGTTCTGCAACAAATCATGTGTCTTCTGGATGTAGTATTCGAAAGTACCGGACAAGCGACCATTGAACAAAGTGAAATCCAAACCTACGTTCCATGTGGAAGAATATTCCCAGCCCAACATCGCATTGGGCATTTCTGATACGTAATATCCCGTAGCAAAATTAGTAGGTCCGAAGTTATAAGGACGTGTATTCAGTCTACCCAATGTCTTATAAGGATCTACAGCCTGATTGGAAGTCTCTCCATAACCTACACGCAATTTCAATATATCCAGCCACTCTATACCATCCATAAAGGCTTCGTTACGGATATTCCAACCGGCAGATACAGCCGGATAAGTATGCCATTGATGACCTTTTGCCAAACGTGAAGAAGCATCCGAACGAACCGTTGCCATCAACATATAACGATTATCATAAGTGTACATCGCACGCCCCATCCATGACATCAAACCTGTCTTTTGATAATTCCAGTTACTCGGATTTACAGTAATAGTACCTTCAGCACGACCAATATTGTAGTACTGGAAATACTCTGCCGGAATATCCCGACCTGCCACATGAGAACGCGTATAAACAGTTTGTTCGGCTGAATACATTCCAATGATGTTGAATTGGTGTTTTCCGATAGTGCGGTCGTAAGTCAGCAAGTTTTCAACCGCCCAGTTCGTTGTTTCCGAATGTGCCAATGCTGCAGTAGAGGGGGCATCGGGCGCCGTATTGTTAATGCCGTAACCGGTAAACTCACCCTGCTTGGTGGAACGATAGTTTAAACCAAGGTTCATACGATACTTCAATCCTTTTATCCAAGGACATTGAACTTCCGCAAAAAGGTTGTTATAAGTACCGAATCCTTTACTTTCGTTCAACCATTTCTCTTCCAAATTCTCTACAACATCGCGAGTCATCACGAATGCCTCATCCTGACTGTTATATTTTACAGTACGCTTCAAAGTACCGTCTTCGTTATACGGATTGGCTATAGGAGAAACAGACAATACGCCATATAGACCGATGTTGTTGCCTTTAGTCACATTGTAATTGCTGTTTGTGGTAAGGCCAAAACGGAAGTATTTACCTACACCTTGATCGAACGAACCACGCAATGAATAACGGGTATAATTCTGTGTAGGAATCACACCTTGATCTTTGTAGTATGCACCACCAAAACTGTAGTTTCCACCTTGCGTACCACCTGAAATATTAACATCATGGCTGGTAACAAAACCATTACGGTACATCAGATCCTGCCAATCGGTATTGACATCATCCGATTCATCCATAGAATTCTCAAATTTACCTGCATATTTACGCATTTCAGCAAACTTTTCACCGTTCATCATAGGATATTTGGAGAATACCTTTTTCAAACCTACATAACCATTATATGATACTTTGGCAGGAGCACCGGTCACACCTTTATGAGTTGTAATAAGGATAACACCATTGGCACCGCGCGAACCATAAATAGCCGTTGAAGAAGCATCTTTTAAAATATCCATACTCTTGATGTCGCTGGGATTGATATCGGTAAGGCTACCCATAAACGGTATTCCATCCAACACAATCAACGGGTCGTTAGTAGCACTCAAAGAACGTGTACCACGAATACGTATCTGCATAGTGGCACCCGGACGAGAAGATGTCTGTGACATATCCACGCCGGCAATACGGTTTTGCAGAGCATAAGATACATCAGCGGCAGGTACTTCACGCAATTTGTCGCCGCCTACAGATGCAATAGATCCCGTTACATCCGACTTGCGTGCCGTACCATAACCGATTACAACAACTTCTTCCAATGCTTTGGAGTCTTCTTTCAGTATAACCTTAAGTTCGGTTTCATTTTCTACCGGAATTTCCTGCGTCACATATCCTATATAAGAAATTACGAGCGTAGCTCCTTTCTGCACTGAAAGCGAGAATTTACCATCCAAATCAGTAATCACGCCGTTTGTAGTACCTTTTTCAGTCACATTAGCTCCGATAATCGATTCACTCGCATTATCATTTACCACACCTTGCACTCGGATACTTTGTGCAAAACCCCACGAGGGTATTACACTAAGTAAGAACAATAGCACCAAAGGTTTAAAATAAGAATTAGTGTTTTTCATAAAAACATTTTTTTGATTTAAATTACCATTAATTAAAAATACAAGTTCACGCATTAAGATTCGTCTTTTATGTCTTCATACACATCAATTTATAGGTTAAACATATTTTACTACTCACAACATAGTTTTTTACATTAAAAAACTTCTCGAAGACAAAACTATATAATAAAAAACAAATGCAAGAAAACAAATAATACACATATTTTCCTCCACGTAACATAGTACCAGTAATATGTTACATAATCGTTAATATAGGTTACTCGCAACATAGAAAGTCAGTATTAGCCAGTCATTTAATAGCTATTTACCCAATTTATCCATCAAAATCCGCCATAATCTTCCGTTTGATCAATGACGGCTCAATAATTATACTAAATTTGCAGTCGAAAACCGTACCCGATTGAGCACCCATGTTGTAGTATAAGTAAAATCAATAAAAACAAAGGAATAATGAAACGCACAGATTTTACTTTTAGAAAGGCATGGATGATATACACAGTATATTTTTTCTACTCTTTACCCCAACCGCAAATGCACAGCAAACAGCCAGCCTGGTCAGCCTGGAACTAAAAAACGAAAAGCTGTCTGCCGCACTGAAACAGATAGAGACGATGGGCGGCAAGAATATCCTTTTTGCCTATGAAGAGACGGAGAATTATCACGTAACAGCAAGTATCCGTAAACAGACGCAAGGCGAAGCCATCCGCACAGTACTGAAAGGAATACCCCAAAGGATGATTCTGTTTACCTCAAATGATAACTCCGTTTACACGCCGAGGTAAAGGTCGTTACATACGGCGGTAATGTCTTGTTTCATAAAAAAGACACAAAAAGAGAAGTTTTCGGACAGATGTTCACGGAGCTATATCCCCGTCTGGTGCGCTACGCCACCCAACTATTGGGCGACGGAGAAGAAGCCCGTGATATTGTGGGTAGTGTGATGGAGCAGGCGTGGAAACAATTCGAAAAGCTGAAACCGGAAAACCGGGGAGCCTGGCTTTACACTGCCGCACGTAATGCCTGCCTTAACCGTCTGAAGCATCTGCAAGTAGAAGCCACCAATCTGGAAGCATTACGCGAAGCCACCCGCATGGATGTAGCAACCGACTACCGGGAACATGAGCGACTACTGCAACAGGCGGAAAGCATTGCCCGCAACCTACCGGAACCGACCTGCACGGTATTGCGGCTCTGCTATTATGAACATAAAACCTATCGGGAAGTAGCCGAACAACTTAGCATCAGTCCCGACACCGTAAAGAAACATATATCCAAAGCTTTGCGTACCTTGCGCGAAGCAATGACTCAGAAAGGAGGAAACCGATGATGGAAGAGAAAAAAGAAAATGATTTCAAGATGGATACTGAAGACCTCAGATTACTGAATGCCTTCAGGGAAGCACTCGGAGACTTACCTTCGGAAGAAGAAACCCGCGCGGCATGGAATGCTTTTGCCTCCCGGCAAGACGCCCAAAAACGCAGACGCATCATACAGATGTGGACTTCCGGCATTGCAGCTGCCATCGTAGTGCTGGCAGCGCTTATCGTGCCCCGCATTATCAGCGAAGACACAATACAAAATATTGAAATCTTTGCGGCCCTGGATGTTCCCGAAGCAATCATCACCTCGGAAAGCAATGGCAGAATTACTCTTTCAACTCCCCCAGCCACTACCACGCAAATCATTCTAGACGATGGCACACAGATTACACTCAGCGCCAATTCCCGCCTAGAATATCCTAAACAATTCCCCACAGAGGGGACCCGTGAAGTCCATCTGACAGGAGAAGCACGTTTCGAAGTGGCAAAAGATAGTACACGTCCTTTCATTGTTTCTTCCGGTAAGATGCAGACACAGGTATTGGGCACGGTATTCGATGTAAATGCCTATCCGGGAAAAGTAGCGGCAGTTACTTTATTTCAGGGGCGCGTCCGCGTCAGCGACAAAAAACAAACACGGCAGAAAGACATATTGCCCGGACAGCAAGCTATATTGTCTGAAGATAATGGTTTCACCATAGCCGAAGCACAACTCACCGCAACGGAAGGATGGACCAAAGGAGAGTTCAGCTTCGATGATGCCGAACTGGCGGAGATTATGAAGTCTGTCGGCACATGGTATAATGCCAGTATCATCTTTCATTCGCCCGACTTGCTGAAACAACGCATTCATTTCCGCTTCCCGCGAACAACTTCCTTGGAAGAAGTAGTGCAAGCACTTAATGATCTGGGAATAGCCAAACTGGAACAAAAAAAGGGAAAAGTAATCATCAGCTATTATTCTCCCAAACATTGATATACAGGGGGAAGAGCCGGAAAGCTCTTCCTCCTGTATTTACTATTCTACTGTCACAGCCGTACCGCAAGCGGTTACCATCAGCATACTACCGCTTCCACCTACAGTTTCATAGTCCAAATCCACGCCTATCACGGCATTTGCTCCGAGAGCTCTGGCGTGTTCCTGCATTTCACGCAGGGCGATATCTTTCGCTTCGCGCAGCACTTCCTCATAAGAGCCGCTACGTCCGCCCACTACATCGCGGATGCTGGCAAAAAAGTCACGGAATACATTGGCACCGATAATCGTCTCGCCTGAAACGATACCGTAATAGCGGGTGATACGTCCACCCTCGATAGTTGGGGTTGTTGTTACTAACATAATCTTTCTCTATTTATTTAAGTTATTTGTACCCTATTAGACGCACGAATAGAACGAAAAGTTGCAGTAGCGAGAGCTTTTATACCTCTTCATTATAATAAAAAAACAAAAAAGAGAGCACCTATATATGAGCAAAGTCAGCATTTATCTATCTTTGTGCCGAAGAAATGGAAACAAAGCATTTTATATTTAAAATAATGATGTATCTGGTCGTAGTGCTTTTTGCTCTGCAACCAGAAGATTATAATTCCTTTTCCGAGAACGAACCTCCCTTTCTTTGCATCGAACAAAATGAGCATCATTCGTCGGGAGAGTTTAACGATGAAGCTGTTATCTCACGTACACTTTCTTTAAACCGTGCGCGCAAGCTCTGTGCAGAGACTACGACTACTTATACTTTCTCTACTGAGAACGCTAATTTATATCAATACAGTGACGGTAGCCAACCGTGCAACCTCAGGAGCGTATATTCACCCGAACGCTCCCTACTTTGTATATACCGGCTTTAGCACAAGTCCTTCTATTACCGTATTTTTATATTCTATCCGGGACGAATCATACATTCGTTCCGCTATGTCTAATTAATAAACTTATATATGGGACTTGTTATATTATATTTAACCATTGCATTATCATTATCATTTTTATGCTCCATCCTGGAAGCTGTTTTATTATCTACCCCAATGTCGTACATCTCCACCAAAGAGAAAACACACGGGAAAAGCGCTATTTTATTAAAGAAGTTCAAACAAGACATCGACCGGCCTATTGCCGCCATATTATCTCTGAATACCATTGCCCACACCGTCGGTGCGGCCGGTGTCGGTGCCGAAGCGGTAAAGATATTCGGAGAAACTTACTTCGGTGTAATCTCCGCCATACTGACTATCTTAATTCTCGTTCTCTCAGAGATCATTCCTAAAACGATAGGCGCCTGCTACTGGCGCACACTGGCACTTCCATCAGCCCGTATCATTAATTTCCTTATTATTATCTGTTATCCCCTGGTGTGGTTGTCCGAGCTGATTACCCGTCTGTTTTCTTCCGGCAAACAAGAATTATCCGTAAGCCGCGAAGAGGTTTCGGCTATGATTTCCATCGGGGTAGAAGAAGGTGTTTTCCAGATGAAAGAAAACAAGATGATACAAAACCTCATTAAACTGGATAAAGTAAAATCACAATCCATTATGACTCCCCGTACTGTAGTGGCAACAGCTCTCGAAAGTATGTCTCTGAAAGAGTTCTATCAGGATGGAAAGTATAAGTTTTACTCTCGTATTCCAATTTATAATGATAGCGAAGATTATATCACAGGATATGTGTTGCGGCAGACTGTACTCGAAAAGTTAGCAGAAGACAGATTCGATATGTGTCTGAAGGATGTGGCCCGCCCTATCCTTTCCTTCCCGGAAAATAGTCCTGTTTCCACGGTTTGGGAACAGATGCTTGAAAAGAAAGAGCATATTTCAATCTTGATTGATGAATATGGCTGCTTCTGGGGAATTGTCACAATGGAGGATATTATCGAAACAGCCTTAGGTTTTGAGATTGTGGATGAAAAAGACTCCGTAACGGATATGCAGAAGCTGGCACGGGATAAGTGGCAGAAGAAGCTGGCAGAGGCGAAAATTAATGATTAGTGATTAGGGGGTAGTGA
>NZ_MSHA01000050.1:209754-220377 GCF_001940965.1 Bacteroides sp. Phil13
TCACTACCCCCTAATCACTAATCAGAACATCTTACCGACACGTTCGATACCTGCCACCAAGACATCGATTTCTTCTTTTGTATTATAGATTCCAAAGGAAGCACGCACTGTTCCTTCTATGCCGAGGCGTTGCATCAGCGGTTGGGCGCAATGGTGTCCTGTACGTACGGCAATACCGAGACGATCGAGCAATGTGCCCATATCGAAGTGATGAATATCACCCACAAGGAAAGAGATGACACTCCCTTTCTCTGCAGCTTCACCAAAGATGCGCATGCCAGGGATTGTTTTCAATCGCTGTGTGGCATATTCCGTCAATTCATGCTCATAAGCGGCAATCTGATCCATGCCAATGGCAGAAACATAATCGAGCGCTTTCGCCAGTCCCGTAGTACCGATATAATCAGGAGTACCGGCTTCGAATTTAAATGGCAATTCATTGAAGGTAGTACGTTCAAAAGATACATGCTTTATCATCTCACCGCCGCCTTGATAAGGAGGTAACTTATCCAGCCATTCTTCCTTACCATAAAGCACGCCCACACCGGTAGGCCCATACACTTTATGCCCCGAGAATACAAGGAAATCAGCATCCAGATCCTGCACGTCCACTGCCATGTGAGGAATGGATTGTGCCGCATCTACCAGGAAAGGTACATCATGCTTATGGGCAATCTTAATCATTTCCTTGATAGGATTGACCGTACCCAGAACATTGGACACATGTACTACGCTCACAATCTTCGTCCGGTCAGTGAAAAGCTTCTCGTATTCATCCATCAGGAGTTCGCCGCGGTCGTTCATCGGAATAACCTTCAGGTTGATACGCTTCCGTTCAGCCAGCAGTTGCCAAGGCACAATGTTACTATGATGTTCCATTACTGAAACAATCACTTCATCACCCGGACTCAGGAATTCTTCACCGAAACTGGCTGCCAACAAATTGATGCTTTCCGTGGTTCCCCTTGTAAATACGATTTCATTTATAGAACCGGCATTGATGAACTTCCGCACTGTTTCGCGACTTGCCTCGTGCAATTCCGTTGCCTGTTGCGACAGGAAATGTACACCACGATGCACATTGGCATTGACAGAATAATATTCATCCGTTATTGCATCCACCACACAACGCGGTTTCTGTGTCGTCGCCCCATTATCCAAATAGACTAATGGTTTGCCGTACACTTCACGGGAAAGTATGGGAAAATCGGCTCTTATCTTTTGAATATCATACATGTTGTTTAGGTATTAATATATTCTCACTTACATATCGCACAGCCTTGGCACTTATTCAGTTCGCCACGGAAACGTTTCTCAACCAAGAGATGTAAGCGATCCTTCAAAGCATCCAGACGAATGGTATCAATTACTTCGTTCACGAAGGCAAACATCAGCAACAAGCGGGCTTCACGTGCCGGAATACCGCGCTGGCGCATATAGAAGAGTGCATTTTCATCCAACTGACCAACAGTAGCGCCATGGCTACACTTTACATCATCGGCATAAATTTCCAGTTGTGGCTGCGTATACATACGTGCCTCGCGTGTGGCGCAAAGGTTCCGGTTCGTTTGCTGCGAACTGGTATGTTGCGCATCCGGACGCACTAACACCAGACCAGCAAATGCACCGACAGACTGATCATCGAGCACATACTTAAAGAGTTCATTACTCGTACAGTTAGGCACAGCATGGTCGATGATTGTATTATTATCTACATGCTGATTCTTATCTGCAATGGCCATACCACAAAGGTTGATTTCAGCGCCTTCACCTGCCAACAATACTTCAGTGGTATTGCGGGAAGTACCGTTATGCAAGGTCATGCCATTCAGCAATACATTGCTGTTGGCTTCCTGTTTCACATACATATTGCTGATACGTACGGTACTTGTGTGCGTTTCTTCCAGTTCGTAAAGATCAAAGACAGCATTCTCACCTACGAATACTTCTATCACCTGGGTTGCCAGGAAGTTCACGGCATCCATGGCATGATCACACACCAACATACGTGCCTGTGCGCCATCTTCCAGTACAATCAATACCCGGCGGTTCACCAAGAAGTTCACATCCCCCCGCAGGATGTTTACCAACTGGATAGGACGTTCCAAAGCAACATTCTTAGGTACATATAACAACACACCGTCTTGTGTAAAAGCAGTGTTGAATGCTGTCACTCCGTCTTTTGAAGTATCTGCCAGCTTGCCATAGTATTTCTTTACCAGTTCCGGATACTTCTCTGCCATCTCCTTCAAACTACCGAAGATAACTCCTTCAGGTAGATGTGAAGCAGGTAATGCTTTATTATAAAAAGCATCATTCACTACAAAGTACAGGGAGGTACTCATATTGGGTACATCGCATTTGAATACTTCATAGGGATTTACCGGAATATCCAGACGGTTCAGGTTCAACCCATAGTCCGGTTCAAAGAACTTGCTGACATCGGTATATTTATATTTCTCCTGTTTACGGGTAGGAAAGCCAAGCCGCTCAAAGTCGGCAAACGCAGTGGCACGAGGGGTATTCATCACCTCGGTGCTGTGCTGGCATATCATCGCTTCCGTCTGGGAGAAAAGATCTATGTATTGTTGTTCTGCATTCATAATTTATTCTCCCAACTCCTTCTTAATCCAATCATACCCCTTCTCTTCCAGTTCCAGAGCCAATTCCGGTCCCGCAGTTTTCACGATACGACCTTTATAAAGCACATGTACGACGTCAGGTTTGATATAATCCAGTAAGCGTTGGTAGTGAGTGATGACAATGGTACTGTTCTCCGGTGTTTTCAGCTTATTCACACCTTCGGCTACGATACGCAAAGCATCGATATCCAGTCCGGAATCCGTTTCATCCAAGATGCTCAATTTCGGTTCCAGCATCGCCATCTGGAAGATTTCATTCCGCTTCTTCTCACCACCTGAGAAACCTTCGTTCACTGAACGGTTAGCCAGTTTATTGTCCAGTTCCACAATGGCACGCTTTTCACGCATCAACTTCAAGAACTCACTTGCACTGAGAGCAGGCAGATGATTGTATTTACGTTGCTCATTCACCGCTGCACGCATAAAGTTGACCATACTCACACCCGGAATTTCTACCGGATATTGAAAGCTGAGGAAGATGCCCTCATGGCTACGGTCTTCCGGTGAAAAATCCAAAAGGTTCTTACCACAGAAAGTCACGCTTCCCTTTGTTACTTCAAAGGCAGGATTACCTACCAATACAGCCGAAAGAGTACTCTTTCCAGAACCGTTCGGTCCCATAATAGCATGCACTTCACCTGCTTTTACCGACAGGTTGATGCCTTTCAATATCTCTTTGCCATTTACACTGGCATGCAGGTCTTTTATTTCTAACATGATATTTATTTTTTTATTTTAAACTTATCCTACGCTGCCTTCCAACGAAATAGCCAACAATTTCTGAGCCTCTACCGCAAACTCCATAGGCAGCTTATTAAGCACTTCCTTAGCATAACCGTTCACGATCAGCCCTACAGCATCCTCCGTAGAAATACCACGTTGGTTACAATAGAATATCTGGTCTTCATTGATCTTGCTGGTAGTCGCTTCATGCTCCACAACTGCCGTCTCATTATGGATATCCATATACGGGAAGGTATGCGCACCGCACTTATCACCCAGCAACAGAGAGTCGCACTGGCTATAGTTACGCGCATTATCCGCCTTTTGAGCTACACGCACCAAGCCACGGTAAGAGTTCTCACTATGTCCGGCAGAAATACCTTTGCTGACAATCGTACTGCTGGTATTCTTACCCAGATGAATCATCTTCGTACCCGTATCCGCCTGCTGGTAGTTATTCGTCACCGCCACACTGTAGAATTCAGCCGAAGAGTTATCTCCCGTCAAAATACAGGAAGGGTATTTCCACGTAATAGCCGAACCTGTCTCTACCTGTGTCCAGGAGAGCTTACTGTTCGCACCTTTGCAGTTACCACGTTTCGTAACAAAGTTGTAGACACCGCCTTTACCTTCGGCATCTCCCGGATACCAGTTCTGTACGGTACTGTACTTCACTTCCGCGCGTTCATGCACCACAATCTCCACGATAGCAGCATGCAACTGATTCTCATCGCGCATCGGAGCCGTACAACCTTCCAGATAGGAAACATACGAATCATCATCCGCCACAATCAGCGTCCGCTCAAACTGGCCTGTATTACGCGCATTGATACGGAAATACGTGGACAACTCCATCGGACAGCGTACCCCTTTCGGGATATATACAAACGAACCGTCGGAGAATACTGCCGAATTCAATGCAGCAAAGAAGTTATCACGGTATCCCACAACGGAACCAAGATACTTCTGCACCAAATCCGGATGCTCACGTACAGCTTCACTGATGGAACAGAAAATGATTCCTTTCTCCATCAACGTTTCCTTGAACGTAGTCTTCACAGACACGGAGTCCATCACAGCATCTACAGCCATGCCACTCAATGCCATCTGTTCTTCCAAGGGAATCCCCAGCTTATTGAAGGTTTTTATCAACTCAGGGTCTACCTCGTCCATACTCTTCGGAGCATCTTTCTTCTTCGCCAACGGATCGGCATAGTAGGAAATAGCCTGATAATCTATCTCAGGAATACGGAGATGTGCCCATGTAGGCATCTCCAACGTCAACCAGTGACGATATGCTTTCAGACGGAACTCCAACAGCCATTCCGGCTCGTTCTTCTTCGCAGAGATCAACCGTACAACATCTTCATTTAGCCCACGCTCAATGACTTCCGTATGCACGTCGGTGGTGAAGCCGTACTTGTACTTCTCCTGCGTTAGTTCCTTTACATATTTATTGGGTTCTTCGGGTTGCATTATGTATTAAGTATATATTGTTCTGTAACTTCTTTTGCAGCCGGGAAAAACATTCCCGCGAACGACTCTATAGGATAATATAACACGGATTCCTCCTTCATTGTTCTATCAATCATCGTATTATCCGAGTCGATAAACTCGACAACACAGATAAGCAGACTCACCAATAGCAGAAATTTCAATGCACCCAGTCCGGCACCCAGCCAGCGATTCAGCCAACCGAGGGAAATTGCTTCCATCGCCTTCGTCAACAAAGATGCCACCAGCAAAAACAATAACGGCACCACTACCCAGATAACAACAAATGCCAATATCTGTGCAAATGTCATAGAGTCCGTTATCTTAGAAAAGACTCTCTCCGCTACCGACACATACAGCGCTTTCGCAGCCAGCAACCCAACAATCAATCCAAGGATAGATGCCAGTTGTCTGATGAAACCTTTTATAAAACCGGTGACTGCTCCCGCGCCAATCACTACTAATAGGATGATATCTATTATCGTCATATATAATAAGATAATAGGATGATAGGATGGCAAGATGATAGAATAATAATAGTTGATACAACAATGTGCCAATTGACTGCGTATAAACGATGCCGCAGGGCAATTGGCACATATATTATCTTACATTCTATTATCTTACCATCTTATCATCTTATAAAGTTTGTTTTACTTCTATTTCTTCGTAAGATTCGATAATATCGCCTACCTTGATATCGTTGCAGTTCGTCAGGCTGATACCGCACTCGAAGTTGGTACCTACTTCCTTCACATCGTCCTTGAAACGTTTCAACGCATTGATAGAACCGGTAAAGATTACGATACCGTCGCGGATCAAACGAGCCTTGTCGCTGCGTTTCACCTTTCCAGTCTTCACTAACGCACCGGCTACGAGACCTACCTTGGTTATATTGAACACCTCGCGAACCTCGATAGTTGCAGTTACCTGCTCCTTCACTTCCGGTGCCAACATACCTTCCATAGCGGCCTTCACCTCTTCGATAGCGTCGTAGATTACTGAGTACTTGCGGATATCCACACCTTCGTTCTCCGCCGTCTTTGCAGCGGCGTTCGATGGACGTACCTGGAAACCGATGATGATAGCATCCGAAGCGGCAGCCAGTGAAACATCGGACTCGGAGATAGCTCCAACGCCCTTGTGGATTACATTCACCTGTACCTGTTCTGTAGACAGCTTGATCAGTGAGTCGCTCAATGCCTCAACAGAACCATCCACGTCACCCTTAACGATAATATTCAGTTCGTGGAAGTCACCCAATGCCAGACGGCGGCCAACTTCATCCAAAGTAAGCATCTTCTGAGTACGCAGACCTTGTTCACGTTGTAACTGTTCACGCTTGTTAGCGATTTCACGGGCTTCCTGTTCCGTATCGATTACGTGGAATGTATCACCTGCAGCAGGTGCACCGTTCAATCCCAGAATCAATACTGGCTCAGACGGTCCGGCCTCTTTCAGGCGCTGGTTACGTTCATTGAACATAGCTTTCACCTTACCATACGCTGTACCTGCCAGTACGATGTCACCTACGTGAAGTGTACCGTTCGATACCAGCATGGTAGCTACATAACCACGTCCCTTGTCCAGTGAAGACTCGATGATAGAACCTGTAGCCTTGCGGTTCGGGTTTGCTTTCAGATCCAGCATTTCTGCTTCCAGCAATACCTTTTCCAACAGTTCGTTCACACCCAGACCTTTCTTGGCTGAGATATCTTGTGACTGATACTTACCGCCCCATTCTTCAACGAGGTAGTTCATAGATGCCAGTTCTTCCTTGATCTTGTCAGCATTGGCAGTCGGTTTATCAATCTTATTAATAGCGAATACGATAGGTACACCGGCAGCCATAGCATGGTTGATAGCTTCCTTCGTTTGCGGCATCACGTTATCATCGGCAGCAACGATAATGATAACCACGTCCGTCACCTTCGCACCACGGGCACGCATAGCGGTAAATGCTTCGTGACCCGGAGTATCGAGGAACGTTATTTTACGTCCGTCTTCCAGTTTCACGTTGTAAGCACCGATGTGCTGCGTGATACCACCGGCTTCACCGGCAATTACGTTCGCCTTACGAATATAGTCGAGCAATGATGTCTTACCATGGTCTACGTGACCCATGACAGTAACAATCGGTGCACGCGGTTCCAAATCCTCTTCAGAATCTTCTTCCTCTACAATGGCCTGTGCCACTTCCGCACTGACATATTCAGTCTTGTATCCAAATTCTTCCGCCACCAGATTGATGGTTTCAGCATCCAGACGCTGGTTGATAGACACCATGATACCGATACTCATACAAGTAGCAATAACCTGCGTTACGGAAACATCCATCATGCTTGCCAATTCGTTGGCAGTCACAAATTCCGTAATTTTCAGTACTCTGCTGTCCGCCATTTCGCGGTCTTCCTGTTCCTGCATACGGCTGTTCGCCATTTCGCGCTTGTCCTTACGGTATTTGGAAGTCTTGCTCTTACCTTTGGAAGTGAGGCGTGCCAAGGTTTCTTTTACCTGCTTAGCTACATCTTCCTCACTAACCTCCTGCTTGATGATCGGTTTCTTGAAGCGATCCTTGTTATTGTTGTTACGGTTGTTGTTCTTGTTGCCACCCTGATGGTTATTACCACCACCGGCACCTTGCTGACCACCGCCGGCATGAGAACCTTTACCTCCTCCACCACGATTGTCACCTCCACGCTGGAAATTGGATGCATTGTTGATGTCAACCTTCTCCTTATTATTATTAATACGAAGACGTTTCTTCTTGTTGGCGTTGGCATCGGTATCTTTCTCCTTACCATCCTTCGCTTTGTTGTCCTCGCGGCGAATTTCTTTGATAATCGCTTCTTTCATCTGCTTCTTCTGATCCTGACGGATTTTCTCCTTCTCTTCGCGCTCCTTCCGTTTCTCTTCTTTGGTCTTCTTCTTGGGGCGTGTAGACTGGTTCAGCGTAGCCAGGTCAATCTGACCGATGATATTGATTTTGGAAACAAACTCCGGCTTATGGATGGTGAAGATTTCATCTCCCTCCTTTGCTGGTGCTTCTTCTGCAACTGCAGGTTTCACTTCTTCCTTAGCAGCAGGTGCTACGGAAGCAGGCGTTTCCTTTTTTACTTCTTCTTTTGCCACTACCGGAGCAGGAGCTGGTTTCTCTACAACTTCCGGTTTCAGTATTTCTTTCACCACAGGAGCCGGTTCGGGTTCAGGATTCGGTTCCGGCTTTGGTTCAGGCCTGGGCTCTGGTTTGGGTTCGGGCTTCGGCTCCGGTTTGATTTCCGGCTTCGGCTCCGGTTTCGGTTCTTCCTTTACCACAGATACGGGTTCTTCTACTTTCTTTTCTTCCACTTTCTCTACTACCGGTTTCCGGTTCAGCTTATCCAAATCAATTTTTCCGACAGGTTTAAACTTCGGACGTGCATCTTCGGGGACAACAGTCTTAATTTCTTCCACTTTCGGTTTATCCGCAGTTTCAGTTTCGTAACCATCTATGGATACCGATGCTTTGTTACGATCTTTATTCTGTCGTTCCTGAATAAAACGTTCCGATTCAAGTCTAAGATTCTTATCTGTACTGAACTCTTTCACGAGCAAGGCGTATTGCTCCTCGTTAATCTTTGTGTTGGGGTTTGCCTCAACGGCAAAGCCTTTCTTCTGCAAGAACTCAACTACTGTCGAAATTCCTACATTCAAATCTCTTGTTACTTTATTTAACCTAATCGTCATACTAAAAAATTAATGAATAATGTGGAGAAAGAAGTTAGTGCAAACAGAAACCAATGTCAGCAGACACTTATTCTGTCTCTGTTTCTGTTTCAGATTCAGGCTCAGCTTCAGCCTCAAACTCAGGCTCGCCTTCGCTTTCCTCAAACTCCGAACTTAAAATGTGCAATACTTCGTCCACTGTTTCTTCTTCCAGGTCGGTCTTCTCAATCAACATCTCACGCGGAGCGTTCAGCACGGCTTTTGCAGTATCGATACCAATCGCTTTGATGGCATCGATCACCCAACCGTCAATTTCATCCCTGAACTCATCCAAGTAGATATCTTCATCCTCAACAGCCTGATCCAACTCACGGAATACGTCAATAGTGTACTCAGTCAACATACTGGCAAGTTTGATGTTCAAACCGCCTTTACCAATAGCCAGCGATACTTCTTCCGGTCTCAGGAAGACTTCCGCCTTACGTTCTTCTTCGTTCAAACGAATAGAAGAAATCTTCGCAGGACTGAGAGCACGCTGAATAAACAACTGAATATTGGACGTGTAATTGATTACGTCAATATTCTCGTTGCGTAACTCACGAACGATACCATGAATACGGCTACCCTTCACACCAACACAGGCACCTACCGGGTCAATACGGTCATCGTATGACTCAACGGCAATCTTGGCGCGTTCACCAGGGATACGGGCAATCTTCTTGATGGTAATCAGTCCATCATTGATTTCGGGCACTTCCATTTCGAACAGACGTTGCAGGAATACTGGCGACGTACGCGAAAGAATGATCTTCGGGTTGTTATTCTTGTTGTCCACACGGGCTACAACGGCACGTGCCGTTTCTCCTTTGCGATAAAAATCGCTCGGAATCTGTTCCGTCTTAGGCAGCAGCAACTCGTTACCTTCATCATCTAGCAGCAGCATTTCTTTCTTCCATATCTGGTATACTTCTGCATTAATGATGTTGCCCACCTTATCAATATATTTATTATAGATACTGTCTTTTTCCAGTTCCAGAATCTTAGAAGCCAACGTCTGGCGAAGGTTCAAGATAGCACGGCGTCCAAAGTTTGCGAAGATTACCTCATCCGTCACTTCCTCGCCTACTTCATAAGAAGCATCAATCTTCTGTGCTTCCGATAATGCAATCTGCAAGTTCGGATTTTCCAAGTCTTCATCCGCCACCACTTCACGGTTACGCCATATTTCGAAGTCCCCCTTGTCCGGGTTCACGATAACGTCGTAATTCTCATCGGTGCCGAACATCTTCGCAATCACACTACGGAACGACTCTTCAAGTACGCTCACCATGGTGGTTCTATCGATATTTTTCAGTTCCTTAAATTCCGAAAATGTATCTATCAAACTGACAGTTTCTACTTTTTTGGCCATAGTCTTATTTAAAACTGATTAAGTATTTAGTATATTTTATTTCATCATACGCAAGGGTTTCGTCCTCTTCCACTAATGTGGGGCGTTTAGCGCCTTCGGGCTTTACCTTCTTTTCTACAGTTACCGTAAAATGCTGTTCATCGGCTGTTTTCAGTACGCCGCATAGCTTACGTCCGTCTTTTCTCAGTACTTCCACTTCCTTTCCGATGTGGTTGATGTACTGTTGCAACACTTTAAATGGCTGTCCGATACCGGCAGAACCTACCTCCAACTCATAATCTTCATCCTCACGGTTCAACTTGGATTCGATGTATCGGCTCAACTCTACACAATCTTCAATCCAAACCCCTTCTTTGTGGTCAATTTCCACCACAATCTTGTCGTCCGGGCTGATAGTTACTTCCACCAGAAAGTACTCTTTTCCCTCCAGCCACTCGTCAACAATTTGACAAACAGTTTTCTTTTCTATCATTGATTAACTATATAAGAACAAAAAAAGGAGCTTAATTGCCCCTCCACCTTTCATCCATTGCGGTTGCAAAGATATAAATAATCTATTCGACTACAAAATATTAGAGAAAAAAAGAATGTTTTAACGGTTAGTTGACGTAACTATTTCATTTCTGACGGGATATGAACATAATTTCC
>NZ_MSHA01000051.1:0-3160 GCF_001940965.1 Bacteroides sp. Phil13
CGAATCTCCGATGGATCACCAAAGAGAAACCCAACAGCTACAAGCCTTGTAACTGCTGGGTTTTTTCATTTTTTGAGGGCGTTATCCAAGGGCGAGAGAAAAGCAAAATTAACTACCGTTTTTGAGGGAATCAAGTGCACATACTTTTTGACCATTTCAAGCGAGGTATGACCGAGAATCAGTTGCAAGCTGTAAATGTCCCCGCCGTTCTCTAAGTACCGTGTAGCAAAGGAATGGCGCAACAAATGAGGGTGCAGCCGAGGGATATCAGCCTGCACTTTCAGACGCCTGAAAAGCTGTTTCACGGTGCTCTGATTTATGGGAATCAAGGTGTCTTTTACGAATAAAGGTGTCTCGATGTTCGTTGTGGGAACAATGGAGCAGTATCTCAGCAAGGCTCTTTTGCTGTTCAATCCGAGAGGAACAAAGCGTTCTTTATTGCCTTTTCCATTAACTATGGCATAGCCCTCTGCAATGTGAATTTTATCTCGTCTAAGAGTTACAACCTCATTCAATCTCAAACCGCTATCAAGCATTAGGGCAACAATGCAATAGTTACGAACGGAATAAAAATCCCGACCTTTAAGGCACTCAAAAAGCCGTTCGATTTCCGAATCGGTAAGGACATCTATCTTTTTTCGCTGTGCTTTTGGAAGTTTAAAACGCTCAGGAATATTTTCGTTTATGTAGCCCTCAGAATAGCACCAAGACAAAAACACTCTCAAAGCTCTAATATATGTCTGTATGGTCACGGAAGATATATCACGGCGCAAAAGATATAAATAATATGCTTTACAGTCCGAAACGGTCACACAGGCAATATTTGAGCTTTTTTGAGCTTGAAACCGTTCAAAGAAGCTAAGACAGCGGGCATAACTTTTCACAGTTGCGGGAGAATTTCCTTTAATCTGCTGTTCAATTAAAAAATCAGATATACACTCTTTAATCATCATCCCGCTGTCCACCTCATTGACTTTACTTTCTTTTTTTGTTAAACTGGCTTGTGTAAATTGTGTTGTTGAAACCTGTTTCATCGTCAGAGATTTCAACAGACCTCTCGAAAGTCGGCGTTAAATCGCCGACTACTTTTTTTGCTTTGGAGTATGGCATATACGACACATCAGGCTTTTTAATTCCACGACTACAGCGATAAATATTGAACTTTGGAGGATACAGGTGGAGACGAGCACCCTTAACAATTGCCTTTTTTGTTTTCTTTCCGTTCTCATCTGTATTTTCAATAATTTTAGTCTCTAATCCGCTTGGATTGAAACCACTTTCAACCGCTTCATCAAAATCCATATCTCCGAGATATGCAGTGAGATATGCACCGACATTGTCAATATTTTTTAATCCTTTAGTCTTTACAAAGCCTTGTCCCCAAAGGGCTGAAATTTCATCGTTCGGAATGAATGGGGCTTTACCATTGAATATTAATATCAAATGAGCATGCCATGCTCCTCGATTTTGTGGCTCCATAGCAACTATGTATTCAAACGAATACCCTCTGTATCTGAACCGCATTATGAATTTTTTAAAATCGCTGTAGAGCCTTTTCTCATCGGTCATATTCTCTGCATATGTCAAAGTAATCCACAGACAGTTCTCAGGGTTAATCACATTTGTATTAATCAAATCTCTGAGCTTCCCAAGAGTTACACGCACACTGTTCTTGTCATCTGCACGCGAATCCATATGAACAAACTCTTTAACTTCTCCAGTTCGTTTATCAACATAATGTTCTTTATCGAGCCTTTGAATAGAAATATTTGTGTTCTTCTTTTCAGAGTACATTATCTCTGAAATATTTCCCATTTCCTTAAGTCTGACGATATCACCATTGAGAGGACAAATGGGGTCAGGCAATTTTCTTTTCTTCATAGTTCTCCTTTCTTAATAGTTTTCTAATGCTGTCAAACATAAAATCAACTCCAATTTCTGCTAATATACTATCTAAATCAAGTTAATAAGGGCGGTCAATAAAACTTGCCAGTGAGTGATATTTGTGGCTAATATCAAGTAATAATATTGAGCCTGTGCGGGTTGCCCCTCGGATTCCGAGGGGCGCAACCCCTGCACCCTGCACCACAATGCTCGTTCACCACTCAGCAATACAATGACTTTTCAAAAAATACAATCCAACTTCCCACTTCATCCGCCGAGAAAAAGCATTTTCCAGTATCAGACAAGACAGTCGAAACATAGGCAGGATTTATCTCTGGTATATATCGAACAATGCGGGCAGTCATTTCATATTTGTTCAATTGTTTGAGCTTCGTCATAATATCATCTCCTTTCATGCTCCTTTTAGTAGCATATTTAATATATCAGCAACCGATTTTTCGAGCAAATCCGAATATCCCGCATTTTGCTAACTTAAGTAGCAATTATCTCTTTCAAGCTCTTTTTTGCTTCTTTTTTCTCAGCTTTTGAGGTATAATTAATATCACTCAGAGTAGCAAAGGCGGTATACACATGGACATTCGAGAAAGCATAACCAGCAACATAAAACGCCTAAGAAAAGAAAGCGGTCTTACGCAACAGCAAGTAGCAGACAAGGTGAATGTATCAAGGTCTGCATACTCCCAGTATGAAATGGGGCTAAAACAGCCCACAATCGATACACTTGTCAAAATTGCTGACCTGTATAAATGCTCGCTCGACTATCTTGTCGGCAGATATAACTGAATAAACAAAAAAACGCCTTGACTCCCCTCTTGGAGATTCAAGACGCTAAATGTATGAATTAAACTTAAGTAAATAAAAAAGGCAGTGCAAAAAAGCACTGCGCTAAAAATTAAAATTGAATGGGGTTCCCTGAAATAAAAAATCTCTTCAAAAAAATCAACTAAAATCTAATTTTTTAGATTATAACATATTTTTTCGAAAAATGCAAGAAATAAACCGTAAAATTTCAGTGAACGAACTATGTGCAAGGCACTTTCGCCGTTTCAATCGCATCTTTACCTTGAGCAAGTAACAAGCCCCTGCAACAAGGCGGAAAGCGCCTACGGCGCGGGGCTGACATCGCGGGCGGACTGCTAACTTTTTACACTCAGCGCGCACGGAAGCCCGCAGATACTTTTCTGCATATCGAAACAAGGCAATTCGGCAGGCGCGTTCCGCGCCCTATTTTAGATTCTGACACAGGGGGAAAGCA
>NZ_MSHA01000052.1:0-5393 GCF_001940965.1 Bacteroides sp. Phil13
GTCCATCAGGAAATGCGAATTCCAGCCCACACAACTCAAGGGTATGTCTGAATTCAAAAGGAGGCTCACTTGGTAGGTTTTCTTGTGGTTCATTGCCCATAATAGTTATACCCTCTTTCACCACTGTTATAGTATGCGAAGCATTTTGAAGTGTTACCCAGCTGTTCAATACAGCTCTCACGGCAGGAATCAACCTGAAAGCTGCTACCGCAAATACACCGCTTACTAAGCCCAAGTCACCACTTCCAGTGCCAATCAATAAAGCCAATCCGGTCACTATAGCTACTTCCGAGAGGAAAGACGGAAAAAGTTGGTACACTTCCATTCGCAGACGATTGTGAACAATAAACTCCATTCCTTGGTCGAAAGAAGCAAGCGAGGTATGGAAAGCCCGGGCAATTTCCAGTTCTGCATATCCACGGTAAGCTTCCACTACCGTGCGGCTCTGCTTGCGACGTGCTTCCAATTCTTCCATGCCATAACGGCGCAGGCGTCTCCGTACCAAACCCACATACAGACCGGCCAGAGGCAGAAAAGACGCACAAAGCAAAAATCCGGCAAGCGGCTCCCAGACGACAAGTGCCGTCACCATCAGCAGCACCAGCACTGCCTCTCCCGCCATGCGAAAGACCGGAGCCAATACACATGAACTGAACATATAGCAAACATAGTTTACCTCATGTCCCAGTTGCACACTGCTCTTCCCTTTTAGGAAAAGCAATCCGCGATGGTAATAATTGGCAAACACCTGCTTGCTGAATTCCCGGTATATCTCCAACTGGTATCGGCTTTGTACACGTGCCAGGAATACCACCAAAGCGTTCTTTAGTAACACAAACAGCAACACGGCACCACACAATGCCAGCATCATGCCCCGTCCGCCGCCTTGTTTTACCACTACCAGTAATATCGGTATCAGTGCTGCCACTCCGGCAAAATCAAGGATAGCACGTAACAATACCGAGAAAGCTACCCATACACCCCGCTTGCGTTGCTTTTCAGGTAACAACTGAATTATTTCTTTAATCATCAACTACCATTTGATTATATTCGTCTTCCGATGTCTTTCTTTTTCTCCTTATGTTTCTTAAAAAGCCTTCCACAAAGTCTTTCGCAAACAAAATCCAGCTAATGCTTCCTGCACCTGCCAAAAAGATACATCCCGCAAGGATTACCATTTTTCGGGGCTTCGAGGGAGTCAGAGGAACTATTGGAGGCTGAATAACTGCTAACACCGGAGTCGCCTTCTTCACTTTCACTTCGGCAGCTTGGACTTGCAACTCCGTCTGGTTATAAATTGTGAGTGCCAGATTCATTTCATTCCGCAACCTTGTCAACTCAGCGCGAGAAGTTTGCCTCACCAAACCTTGATTTATATCGGCATATCGAGTATATTTTTCCTGCGCTTTATAATACTCCGCCTGTGCCTCTTTGCGAAGTTTCTCCGTGTATTCCAGCATGCGGCGTGACTTACTTGTTCTATATTCTGTAACGTACTCCTTCAGATGTTCCAGTATAGTATCTACTACAATAGCAGCGACCTGTGGATCCTGCATAGTGACAGATAGAGTAATTTTCCTTCTTCTGCCTGTTTCATCTATTCCGACACTAGTTCTTGAGGAAATAATTCCAGCTATAGCCGCCTCTTCACGGGTTAACTGAAAAATATTTATTGAGGAGTTCACCTTCTCCACTTTCGGCTTCTCCTGAATCATTGTCATACACCAGCCCACCAATTTGGATGGTATAGACGTGACGGAATTCCACCACGGACATTTCTGATGTTCTTTCAAATATTGAGAGAGAGTAATCACAGTATTATCTTTCAACCCACGTATTTTAATATCGAAAAGTCGGACAAGAAATGGTGTAGAATGAATGATGGCAGGATATAAAACTGAATAAATAGCATCTCTCTCAGTAGTTGAAGAAGAATTCATACCAGTACCAACCACATCACTTAACGTACTTATACCTGAAGAGGTAGCTCTACGCGAACTTTCCGGAACAATAAAAATGCTGGCTGTATATTCCTTGGGAGTACCCAAAGCTACAATCAGTCCAATGACAGCACCAATGCTGCATGTTAGAAGTATTTGTTTCTTGGAAGTATAGATTTTTTCAAATAGTATCAGCCAATCTATCTCCTGTTGTCCGGACGATTGTCTTACTTTTTTTTTGTTTGCAGTATTGCGATTCATCAATATGTAATAATGTCTATACAAAAACAATGATGGAATTAATTGGGCTTCCTTTATTTTAGTTTTTGGCCTTTTACTGAGTAAACAAAAGCCTAAACTGACGATTAGTTACTACAAATCCAATAAGTTTTAGCATCAAGGATTTTTATATGGAACAATAGAGGCTGTCCCATTTTCATTCTGAGGCAGCCTCTATTTTAGCTTAGCTTATTGGTCAGCTTATTAATCGCCATAATTATCCGTATTCCAGAAATAAGCCTCTGCATTATTACCTGAACCACTGGCAAAGATACCAGAATCAGGATAATCAGTAATTGTTTCACTATAGAATTTACCACCAACAAGAAGCGTACCTGCATTGTCAATCTTGGCAAATTCTTTGATTACGCCAACTACTTCATAGGTATAAGCACCCAGAATATTTCCTGTCGGAACAGAAACTTCTTTATCATCTGCAATAGTCAAATGAGTAATGCTCTTCTTGTTTACATTTAATGTAACATTAGCATTTGCTGTAAATTCTACCAAATCTGCAGCCAATTTTACAGTTGCATTGGCGTTTACAACTACGTATTTAATGGTCGTTCCAGTGTAAGATGATAAATCGCAACCTCCATTTAAATAAACTTTATTAAACTTATCATTATCGGCAGCAGTCAAAGCTGTAGTCGTTACTGGAACAATCCAGGAAATATAACCCTGTTGAGCAGCATTTGCAACAGTCATGTCTGCGTCACGTTTCTCACATTTTACTTCACCACGTGTTACTTGAGTATTTACATCTGTTTTAACTTCGGTTGCACTGGAATTAGTAGTAATATAAGTTCTTGAACCTTCTTTAGCCTCAATAATTCCTGTATTGTTAATAGTATTATCTGTACCATTCAAGCAATACATTGAGCCACTGTTTATAATATTACCTGTATTGGTCAAACTTCCCGTACCTCCATTTCCTGCAATAATCTTAGCGCCAGCATTATTTGTCATGCTACCACTGTTAGTCATTACTGCGGCCAGATTAATGTTACCGTTATTGGTAATAGTGGAAGTATTTCCGGTTACACCTTTTACATTAATTATACCGGTAGTAGATACAGTAATTGTTCCTTCATTACCGATCGTAGTAGTATTGGTCAGAGTTGAAGAGTCCCATGTGCCACTTACTGTAATATCCGTACCATTATTTGTAGTGGTAGTAGTTGTCAACTTTACACCTGTAGCAATTTCTAAAGTACCGTTATTACCTGTAATTGTCCCTATAGTTACATCTTCAGCAATCTTAACGACAGCACCATCACCAAGTGTTACGCCTGTGTATGTATCACTACCCGCAACATTATCCTTTGCAAAAGTAACATTAGCAGCTGCGATAGTCATCATTTGCCCTGCAGGGATCTGCACATCCTCACCAATTTCAACATAACCTTCTGTTACATCACATCCACCCTCAAAAGTAACGTTATGCAATGTCATTCTGTTTGTCTCATCGTCACCTCCCTCTACAGTAACCTTATCAGAAAACGTCAAACTAACATCAGATAATTCTTGTACCTTGTTTGTTAAAGCAGCCATTACCTCCGGATTGATTACCACTTCATCACCTAATACACGAATCTTAGCTGCATCGTTAGAATTAATACCATTAATTACGGCAACCAAGTCTTTCTGTCCAATAACTACAGTACCTGTAGTTTCACTAACACTCTCAAGTTCTGCATTGCTCTTTGTTACTACCATATTTAGGAAAGCATTACCATTAGCAACAGCACCATTATCTATTTTATGTAGGCTAACATTATGTTGTCTTCTTAAATAGAAATCCTCTTGAGTATCATTACCTACTTTTTCAATATAACTATTCTTTACATCATATTTATACACCCCTTTATCAGTGTATGCATATAGTGAGATGTTATGATATACACCGGCAGGAATCAACATACGAGCCTGAAAATCAGTACTTGAAGTTTCATTATCCAGACAATCAAGAGCAATCAATTGTTGGTCAGCAGTGCCTGTTGTTTTAGAAATAACGTCCTTAAAATCAGAATCTAGAGTATTCTTATTATAGTTTATTATAGTACCATCAACATTGTTATTTTGTAATGCAACTCTAGCTTCATTTATTACATCCTGATCTGTTTCAAGCGCTCCTTTCTGATCCAACTTCGCATTAGGAATTTCCAAATTTTGAACAGTATAAGTCTTGGCAAATGGAGCATACGTTTGTAGGTCAACAGCTGTTGGTTTAACAACTATTTTCTGTACAGTCACAGCTTCAGGAAATTTCATCTTGATATTTGCATAAGAGTATACAGACACCATCGGCAGATTGAAATTATCGAAATGCCCATCTTCCTGTCCCTCCAGATTGATAATTGGTGAGATGCGGAAATCTTTCTTGGCAATTTCGCTATAGTCTGTCGCATATTTCTGAATGACAGGCAAGTCAAATTCCACGCCATTTCTGCTTTGAGTCATTTTGGAATCATACTGCAAATAGAACAGCCATGCCCCCTTCACCATGGTACCATCTGTCTCAAACTTTCCAGAAGTACCATTCCATGAGAATCTATTATTACCAACATGTCCTTCATGTATAGTATAATAGCTAGTCGGATTATTGTAGTCATAATCAACAAGAACTGCACCAACTTTATCACTTCCATCAAAAGCAATTCCAGAGCCTCCAGTCATACGTGTAGTCGCATTGTCAACACCAAATGCAAAATCTATCATCGGACGTTTCAGCTTATTAGCATCATCGTTACTTCCCAAATATTCTTCATTGGAACATCCTGCCAACAAAGCAGTGACCAACAACGAACTTACTAAAATTTTTGTTTTCATTTTATCATTAGTTAATGTTATACCATTTCCATATCATGTTACCGTATCATGCTATTAGTCCCCATCACCTGGGATTGTTCCCGAATCAAATCCTGAACCGTCATTGGGACTTCCTGCAAAACCTTTTTCTACTTCCACTTCCAAAATTTCCACTTCTGGAGCTTCATACTTCATTTCCTTTTCTACTTTCATAATCATAAATTTAAATTGTTAGTAATATTAAAAATCTCTTCATTATTAACTGGTAATATGCATCTCTGGCTATCAAAAGAATTAGGTTATCCTTAATAGCCTTGCAAATCTTTCTATAAAAAGACGAGCAAACCGCCTTTTCAGCCTGCA
>NZ_MSHA01000053.1:0-15568 GCF_001940965.1 Bacteroides sp. Phil13
ATTATGTTCATATCCCGTCAAAAATGAATCAAGACACGTTTTTTGTGTATCATTTTCATCTTTTTTCTTTCCTGTCTTGTCACCTTCCCTACCCCCTTCCTGATACCTTCTGAATGGGGTACAATGAGTCAGTGACTGAAAGGCATTCAGTCACTGAGTGAAAGGCATTCAGTCACTGAATGAATCAGGTTCACTCAACGAGTGGGAGGAAGAACTGCGGGAAAGGAAGACATCTACTCGCTTTTTGTAAGTATAATTACTAACCGATGAAATATGCAATGAATTATCATTTACCTCATAACGGGAAAGAACAAAACAATCCCGCCAAATTATTGGATATATGCCAAAAAACTGTTAAATTCGCAAATAGAACTAGTGTACTTCCTTCTTTTGCTTTGTTTATAGCATAGAAAATTGGATTATTAATTTTAAAAAGCAGGATTGATGTTGAAGAGGCTCATCTTCTGTCTGTGGATATTATTACCGTTCTTTTTGTTTGCCCAAAACGAAGAGGCTCATTTCACTGTACACGATAGTCTTACCACCGGAAAGCATCAGGGAACTTTTATTAAAGCAATGAAAAAGTTCCTTAACTTCAATGATTTCGATACAACTTATATAAGCCCTAATCGCTACAACTATGCCTTAATGCTCGACCATTTCACAAATTACGAGTATTACTCCGTAGGTACCGCTGTTCCCGAACCTCAACGACTCCGGTTCACCCCCAACCCTCGCAACAAAATAGGAGCTTACTTCGGTTGGCGCTGGATATTTTTAGGATGGTCTGTCGATACAGATGGACTCCTTGGGAAAAAAAGTGGGAAAAACAGGGGAACAGAATTCGACCTAAGTCTCTACAGTTCGAAATTTGGAGTGGATCTTTTCTATCGGCGTACGGGTAACGATTACAAGATACACCAAGTTATGGGCTTTTCCGACCGCATTCCTTCCAACTATTCAGAAGACTTCAATGGACTGAAAGTAAATATGAAGGGATTCAACTTATATTATATCTTCAACAACCGACACTTCTCATATCCGGCAGCCTTCAGTCAATCTACCAACCAACGACGAAATGCGGGTTCACTGATAGCCGGCCTTTCCGTGTCCACCCACAATCTAAAATTCGATTATACTAAATTACCTGAGCTTATTCAGGAAACAATGAATCCTGGAATGAAAGTCAGGCACATCAAATACACCAATATCAGTATCAACTTTGGATACGCCTACAACTGGGTATTTGCGCGCAACTGCCTGGCTTGCCTGTCGCTCTGCCCGGCAATCGCCTACAAAACGTCACGTATAGAAAAGGATGCGGAAGAAGGTAACGACTGGTACAAGAACTTCAATATTGATTTCATATTGCGGGCAGGTGTGGTATACAATAATAGTAAATACTTTGCAGGTGCTTCTTTCCTAGGCAGGACATACGACTATTATCGGGATAACTTCTCCTTAAACAACGGATTCGGCACGTTGCAAATATATGCCGGCTTCAATTTCTATCTGAAAAAGGAACACCGGAAAAAGAAATAATGGCTATAAATTTACCAGAACTTATTATGCTCGGCACTATATTCAAATCCGGCAGACTGCAATTTTCCTACAATCATCTCCTTATTTACATTCATATCATCGCAAAGTTCATCCAATGAAGAATAACAGTCACGCAATTTCATATTGATGAAGCTGAAAAGCATCATCGGGTCTTTAGGTAATTCCATCTTTCTACTAATACTTATTGATTCCGGCTGCAAAATTACAATTATCCGGCTTATTCTATTCCTCCTCAGCACCTGTTTTTTCTATCTTTAACGCAACCTTCTCTATAATTTTACTGAGTTCTTCTTCCAGTGGAATGATATTGAAATCTTCCCAGAAATGTTCGTCATACCTGAATTCTTCATCTGCAAGTACAGTACGTGTAGGCAGTCTCTCAGCACGAGGAAAGCGGGTCACATTCTCTTTATCCACCAAGCAAGTCACCATTTCAAACCAAGTATGCAAAGTCGGATTACTGAAGAAAACACGTTTTCTCTTCATCTTGAAATATAAGTCACCACGAATGTGATGGATGTAGTAAGTACCATTCCACGGTTTATACGAAATGGTATATACCACCTTTTGTGTAGTCAGGTTCACCTTCTGCGCCTGCCGGACAACAAAAATCCGCGTAGCATCTTTGATGTACTTGGGTTGCATCTCTATGCGAGCCTGTACCAAAGCCCCATTCTCCGAATCAATATACAACGCTCCACAATAGAGAGGCGCCTTGATTTCCCGCTTCTGCTCAAAATAAACCACATTGACGCATCGGTCGTCAATAAATGTAATGTCACCCGAAGTATATACATATGGGGTATCTTCCGCATCCACCGACAGGAAATCCGGCAGATCCTTAATAAAATCCAGTTGCAGGCAAGCTTGTATGCCGGCTCTGATTTTAGCTACCAAGCTATCTGTTCTCTCCCGATTATCAATCCGGCTCATCTTTAATAGTTTTACCTGATCGGATGTATTAATCTCTTGCAGAGGAGATTTATAAACTTTGAATACAGCTTCTGTCAGACTTTGGAATTTGTTCTTCAGCTGGACACCTTCCCGATAGAAGGTAGTCAGATAAACGGGAGCTGACGAATAGTTTTCTTTGCGTCGCTCCACCATTTCCCGCAATAACTTCCTGGGTTCTACCAACCGGATCAGCACTTCTTGTAAAGGAACTATTTTGGGTTCCAGGCTCAGTACATTATCCCGTCCAATCAGCGTGGCTGCTTCAATATTTTGTGCAACATACCCTAAATGGGAAAAAGAAAGATTGCCACTTTTCAGGGAGTCAGGCAGATGTAGCCTGAACTCCCCATTCTTATTTGTAATATTACCTATTGAAGTGCCTTGAAGAATGACCGATGCATTTACAACGGGGTCCCCCGTTTCTTTATCACGCAGAGTTCCGGTTATGGTGAAATAAGCCGGTAGTGGAAGTAGTTCTTCCGAAGCAGTTTTTTTCCCCACAATCCTCTCCATAGGAGGCAGAATTAAGATGTGATGTCCTATCACCTTAAGTTCTAATGACCTATCGCCTATAATTTCATAAATAGCCTGCCGGACCGTGCAGTTTTTCCTTTTTGTCTTTACCTCAATATCATTATTCACTACCTTGCTGTCGTAAACGAAAAGGTAACCGGATTGCTCCGAAACTTTACCTAACAAGGAGTATACGGTTCCTTTCATTCCGGGCAGTCGGATCATACGTTCCAACACATCTCCCCCATCTGCTCTCATACCACAGGTGATGAAGAGTAGCCCTAAAAGGAGAATGAAGAAACGATGAAGTTTCATGATTTATATTATTAAGTTATCATTCGGATAAAATCAGTTTATCACCTTCGCGTGAATATTTCAGACTCAACGCCCAGCAAATGAGTTCTGCCACTGTTTCGGGGGAGTTGTTTTCAAATTCAATAGTCAGCTTCCGTTTATTCAAGACCGACGATGCTACCTGTATCTGCAAAGTAGGAGCTTCAGCATTCACCACCCGCAAAATATCTTCCAGACATTCATCTTTGAAGCGTATATTCTTTGTATACTGTCTGAACTCATCGGAATCTTCTGTTTCACTCAATTGCAATTGTCGAGCCTGTAAGGTTACGGTTTCTCCGGCACTTACCAGCACACTCTGTCCCCCTTGCTTCAACGAGACCTTCACCCTGCCCCGCTGCACGGATAGCCGGAAAAAATCATCCTCATGACTGCGTACATTGAAAGCCGTACCCAGCACCTCTATCCGTACCTTCCCTGTCTCAATCAGAAAGGTTTGTTCGTGATTCTTCGCTACATCAAAGAATGCTTCTCCCTGCAAATTCACTTCCCGCTTATCCGTAGCAAAATGTTCGGGATACTGCAAAGTACTCTCTTGAGCCAGATATACCACAGAGCCATCTTCGAGCGTAGTAACCAACATGGATGCTTCACGGTTTTCCTGCGTCACCAGATTAAGATTTTCCACCTCACCTCCCGGCACGAACCATAAAGCAGATGCCAGATAAACAAAACCGGCAATTACGGCAGCCGCCAGTGTCCCCCATTTCAGAAGTAGTTTGCGACGCACCGCCCGTCCCTGCCCTGCCTCTACGAGCAGGCGGTCTTTATCCAAACGGGCATACAACCGTTCCCATGCCTCATCCGTCTTTGCCCTATTTTTATTCACTTCAGTCATTTCGTAAGAATATAATTATCTATTTCGTTTCGTAAGGTACGGAGCGCTTTCGTCATTTCGGCCTCTACTGTCTTAATGGACAGAGATAATGAAGAAGCAATCTCCGCATATTTCTTTCCTTCCATACGATGCATTTGGAATATCTGCAGCCTGCGTACCGGCAATTTATCAAGAGTATGGCGAATCAATCCCTGCAACTCTTCATATTCCAATAGCCTGTGAGGATCAGAACTCTGTTCCAGGACATTTCCTGCCAATACATACTCGCGATACCGCTCTTTAACTTCCTTGTGCTGGCAATATTGCAGAGCTTCATTGCGAACAGCTGTATACAGATAGCTCTTTACAGACTGGAAAATTTGTAAATGCTCCCGGTCCTTCCAAAACACGTAGAACAGTTCCTCCACTATTTCCTCGGCAGCTTCCATCTCACCCGTAATGCCTGCGGCATACCAGCAAAGAGGGGAATAGTAACGGCGGAAGACCTCCTCGAACGCCTTTATATCGCCCTCTTTTATTTTTGTCAGTATGAAGAGTTCATTCAGCATATCCGGGAATTATTGTTGATCTCCAAATATACGAAAAACTATCTGAAATCTAACGGGATTGTTTTTTCAATTTGCTCACTGCATGTTCCAGAGACTCTGTGGGTTCAATAATATTGTATGCCTTCCAGAAGTCCTCGTTCCAATATACGTCTACCATATCATAGAACACCTGTTTTTCTTTAAAAGCCTTCTTGTATGGAATAGCTGCGAAATCATTCTTTCTATCCGTCACCACCATTTCGGAGAATACTGTATAGCCGGAAGAGAATAAACGCTTTTTCCAGTCGCACTTAAAGCGGATTTCATTCCGTATATAATTCAGATAAGTTTTTCCATTCTGCTCTTTATATGTCACCAGATAGGAGACTTCCTGTGGTCTGAATCGTAACCCAAGGGGTTTCTTATGGAGAATAGCTTCTACCGCCTTCACTCTGTTCTGCATATCCAAAGAGAACTCTGCACGGGTGAATGCCAGCTTCTCAAAATCGATATAGAGCTTCCCATAGAACAAGGCATACATTAAACTGACTCTGGGACGGAAACTAACTACATATTGCATACGGTTATCCAGATTCACAGGTTCCTCAATATGGAAATCATAGTAATTTAGATTCTCCTGACTCAGCAGTGCATCTCCATTCTTCACAACATCCAGATATACGGAGAGAGTAGGTCCGCCCACAACTTTGACAGCCAGCGTATCACTTGTTTTTTGACTTAGCAAACGACGTCCCTTCTGTATCTGTACTTTGTCATTGGAGGGTTCACGGTCACTATATGCTGTTTTAGCAACATCTATCACAGCTTCCGATACACTAATGTAACGGCGTCTTTTCTGCACTGTCTCCCGATAAAATGCGGTCAGTAAACTCTTATCGGGCGAATAGTTCACCGGAATCTTCTTTATGGCTTCTTCCACAAGTGCACGGGCATTATTACCAAAGATTACAATCTCACTCAGCAGATTAGGAGCCGGTAGCATCCAAATGGTAAGCTCAGATATATCTTTGTTATCTTTCAGGGAAACCTGGGAATTCAAGTATCCGATATGTGAAACTTCCAATCCCTGAATAGTCTCCGTATCCTTTATCTTCAAAGAGAACACCCCATCTGCATTCGTAACGGTTCCGATGTTCGTACCGGGAACAGATACATTCACATTTTCCAGTTTTCTCTTATTATCCTTATTTTTCACCACTCCTGTGATAGTGAAATAGCTTTCGGCCTCTTCTTGTGCCCACAAAGGTGAAATACCCAATAGCAAAAATGCCATCAACCACCCAACTGTAATTCCAACTAACTTTTTCATCTTCGTATGATTTTAAAGGTGAACAATTCTTGTTTTCTACTTATAAGATCGTCCAGCAAAGAAAAACCCTACAGATTTGGGAAGAAAAAGTAAGTAAAATATTTCCAGTACAAAATATTTCTGACAGTATCACACGAGTCCGCTTTATTATAAAAGAATACAAAAAGAAGAAATAAGTAATTGCTAATATGAACTTTGATCCTCTACTATTGTTCACATACGATCAATAAGTAAATTATTCACCTTACAAAACATTTAACAGCTATGAGAACAGTTCATCTGATAGTTATTCATTGTTCCGCAACAAAGGAGAATGAAACTTTTACGGAAATGGAGTTAGAGAAATCACATCGGCAACGTGGACTCAATGGTATTGGTTATCATTATTACATCCGAAGGGATGGAAATATTAAAAGCACACGTCCAGTCCGAAAACCCGGTGCTCACGCCCGAGGACACAATCTTGACAGCATTGCTATATGTTACGAAGGTGGACTTAATCAACGTGGAGTCCCTAAAGATACACGTACAGAATGGCAAAAACACTCCATGATCGTTCTGATAAGGGCGCTGCTCACCGACTTTCCCATGTGCCATATTTGTGGGCATCGTGACTTACCTCAGATTCCGGATGATAATTCACTGATAGAACCGGAATCGTGGTTGAGAGAATGTCCCTGTTTTGATGCAGCAAGAGAATATGGTTATTTGAAAAAAGAGGTTGTGTCATATTGACACAACCTCTTTTCTTATAATATATTATTCGTTTATCTACAACTTACTTGACTTCCTCGAATATAATTACATATGAATATCAATAATTTATATAATACTTGGTACAAATATGATTATTTTATATCAAAATGGAGGTTTACAGGGTAGTTATTGCATCCAAAAAATCACGTAAATAAAACTTTAACTTTATTTAAGTACTTTCTTTTGTTTGCAGATGTTTTCATTCTGCTTTGGATATTTGCTCTTGTTTAGCTTTTCTTTTCATAAGCCACTGATTTGCAAAAAGGTATCTATTTTTATTTTTCGTTTTCTATGAAAATGTGTTGTATCTTTGCACACGAAATAAACAACAATAGGTATGAAGCAAAAACAATATATACTTCATTCTTTGGCAATAGAGGTCATTGCGGTGTTGCTGGCTTCGATGATTGCATTTCAAGTATGCAAGATATTTGGCATACGAATGAGTTTACTTCCATTTGTTATGGCTGCCGGGTATGTCATACTAAAACTCATATATCATCTTTGTATTATCGTGGTAAGATATATTATAGAAGTCATCCCTCCATCATTCTTTGTATTAGTCAAGAAAAGAGTCAGTAAAAAGACATTGCCTTTAGCTTATTTTCCTATCTCAAACTGCGAAGAAGTTCAAAAAAAACGAATGGAGTTATTTCACTATGAATACCAGCGTGAACAACAACAGTATCAGCAGCAAAAAGAAAGAGAAGAAGACGAAAAATTAAATGTTATCCTAAAATACACACGAGATACATTCAAACGTTTTGATTTGGACGAAACAGAGATTTACCAAATTTGCGAATCTGTCCGCTATTTTGTGGCTAACCGTCAAGTGCTTTCTGTTACTGAAATTCATATCAAGAAGCGTTCCTCCCTCACACAAATCTCTTTGAAGAACTTTGCTTGGAACATCGCTTTTCAATATAATATAGGTAGAGATATGACTACATCATTTGTGATGGCGACATTTGCCGAATGGTTCGCTAACTCTACATTTGACACTGTTAGAAAAAATCTGCGCACTACTACTGGGCGGCATAAGATTGAAATTGACGAGAAAATCTTATCAAAATACGGTATCTAATCCGTTTTTTTAGCTTCCTCATAATAATTATTATCGGAAGTTACTTATACTATCAGGCAAATTATATAATTTTGCTCTTGGATTAAAACATTTTATCTCATGGCTAATTTGAACAGACTAAAAGTGGTACTTGCAGAACAACAGAAAACAGGGAAATGGCTTGCAGAACAGATTGGGAAATCTAACTGTACTGTAAGTAAATGGTGCAGCAATTCCGTTCAACCAGACCTCAAAACACTCAACGATATAGCCAATGTTCTTAATATTGACGTGAAAGACCTAATTGTCAGCAGTAATCATAACTGATTTATTGTCATGAAAGTAAACAAGAAAGAACTCAAAGAACAAGAGATACGCACTCTGTTCATTACTCCTGCGCTCCAACGAAAAGGTTGGGCTGTAAGTGTAAATATGCGTGAAGAGTACTATTTTACAGATGGTCGAGTACTTGTTATTGGCAATCAACATTCAGTAGCAGAGGGCAAAAAAGCGGATTACCTATTATATCATAAAGGTAAGCCCATTGCTGTAGTTGAAGCCAAAGACAATAAACACGCTATTGGAGGCGGCATCCAACAAGCTATGGATTATGCCCAAATCCTTGACTTGAAATTTGCGTATTCCAGTAATGGCGATGCGTTCTTGGAACATGACTTTATCACGGGGAAAGAAACAGAAATTAAGTTAGAGGACTTTCCGACAGAGGAAGAACTATATAGCCGTTATCTTGCATCCAAAAGCTACACATCGGAGGAGCTCAATATAATAGAAACACCTTTCTACTATGATGCTCATAGCCATGAACCAAGATATTATCAACGTATAGCAGTTGACCGTACAGTAGAAGCTATCGCAAGAGGACAACAACGTGTCCTTGTAGTAATGGCAACTGGTACTGGTAAGACTTTTACTGCATTCCAGATTATCCATAAACTTCATAAAAGTAAAGCAAAGAAAAAGATACTTTATCTTGCAGACCGCAATGTTCTTATAGACCAAACAATGGTTCAGGACTTCAAACCTTTCAAGAAGCAGGGTATAATAACTAAAATAATCTCACCTAAAGAAGGAGAAGCTAAGATTAATTCTGCGTTTGAGGTGTATATGGCTTTATACCACCAATTAGTCGGAAAAGAGGGTAAACCAGATCCATTCTTGGAGGTGCAGTCAAATTTCTTTGATTTAATTATTGTCGATGAGTGTCATAGAGGAAGTGCAAAAGACGATTCCGCATGGCGCAAGGTATTAGAATATTTTAGTGCGGCTACCCAAATTGGTATGACAGCCACACCGAAAGCTGACGAAGGCGCGAACAACTTGGATTATTTCGGTGAACCAGTATATACCTATTCACTTCTTCAAGGCATTCAAGATGGTTTCTTAGCTCCATACAGGGTTACAGCAGACTTTATTAATATTGATTTACAAGGATGGACTCCAGAAGAAGGTGAAATAGATTTATTAGGCAAGGAGATTGAACAGAAACTATATCAAAGACAGAATATAGGTCGTGATCTTGCCATCAAGTTAAGGCGTAAAGTAGTAGCACATAGGATAACCCAAATGTTACATGACATTGGTCGTATGACAAAGACAATCGTATTCTGTTCTGATATTGAGGAAGCTGCCGAAATGCGGACGCTGCTTATCAATATGAATAGCGATTTATGTAAAAAGTCGCCTTACTATGTTACACGTATTGTTGGTGAGGATAAAGAAGGTAAGAAACAACTGGACAATTTCATTAGTGTAGATGAGCCTTATCCTGTAATTGTTACCACATCTGAACTTTTATCTACAGGAGTGGACTGCAAAACTTGTGGTTTAATCGTCATAGACAAAGAAATTGGTTCTATGACTGAATTTAAGCAAATCATTGGACGAGGTACACGACTTAGAAAAGACAAGGGCAAATGGCATTTGGAAATCCTTGATTTCCGCAATGCTACCGCAAAATTCAAAGATCCAGCATTTGATGGCGACCCGGAACCACCAAAAGGAGGAGGGAAAAAGCCCAAACCTTACAAAATCATTGATGCTCCAGAAACTCCAATAGTATCTGAGCCTCGTGAGAAATATCTTATCAGCGGTAAGAATATTCGCATTGCCCATGAAATCGTTTCAGTGTTAGGAGAAGATGGTAAGACGATGAGAACGGAAAGTGTTCAGTCGTTTGCTAAAAAGCAATTATTACGCCATTACCAAACTTTGGATGATTTTATCCAAACGTGGACGGAGGCAGAACGCAAACAGGCCATTATGGATGAATTGAAGGAATATGCTATTCTGATAGATGCTGTACGTGAAGCTAATCCAGCATTGAAGGATGCCGACATCTTTGATGTGATATGCCACGTTGCGTTTGACCAACCGCCATTAACAAGGAAAGAGAGAGCAAACAATGTAAAGAAGCGTAATTACTTCGGGAAGTACGAAGGTAAAGCTCGTGAAGTATTGGAGGCTCTTCTTGACAAATATGCAGAGAATGGTATTCTCGACTTTGAAAAGGCGAACATCTTGGAGATACCGCCATTCAATAGCATAGGAAAACCAACAAAAATCATAAAGTTATTTGGCGGTAAGGTTGCTTTTGAGCAAGCCATCAGAGAACTAGAATATCAAATTTATAAATCAGCTTAAAAATGGCAGTAAACAACATCATAAAGCGAATCCAAAATATAATGCGCCAAGACGCTGGTATCAATGGTGACGCACAGAGAATTGAACAAATGACTTGGATGTTTTTCTTGAAAGTCTATGACACTCAGGAAGAAACTTGGGAATACAAAGATGAAAACTACAAGTCTATCATCCCCGAAGATTTGCGTTGGCGTAAATGGGCAGTAGATGAAAAAGACGGTGAAGCATTAACAGGAGAAGCATTGCTCTCTTTTGTCAATGAAAAACTGTTCCCTACTTTAAAGAATCTTCCGATAGACGCCAATACACCAAGAGCCAAAAGCATTGTTCAAGAAACATTTGCTGACTTAAACCAGTATATGAAGAATGGAACGCTTTTGCGTCAAGTGGTCAACATCGTAAATGAAATCGAATTTGACGATGCTGATGACCGCCACACATTTGGAGATATTTATGAGGGAATCTTGAAAGACTTGCAATCAGCAGGCAATGCAGGTGAGTTCTATACTCCACGTGCTTTGACAGACTTTATCGTGATGATGCTTGACCCGAAATTGGGCGAGACCTTTGGTGACTTCACCAGTGGTACAGGCGGCTTCCTTACCTCTGCTCTCAATTATATGAGTAAGAGCGTCAGTTCTGCCGAAGATGGAGAAAAACTGCAAAATGCAGTCGTGGGACAAGAATGGAAACCGCTACCTTATCTTTTGAGTATAACAAATCTGTTACTCCATGATATTGAAGCTCCCAATATAGCTAACTGTGATTCGCTTGGAACAAATATCACTGATTTCAAGGAAAGCGATAAAGTGGATGTTATCGGTATGAATCCTCCGTATGGTGGTAGCACAGAAGATAGTGTAAAAAGCAATTTCCCGGTGCAGTACCGTTCAAGTGAAACAGCGGATTTGTTCATAGCCCTTATCATGTACCGCCTCAAAGTTGGTGGTAGATGCGGTGTGATTATCCCAGATGGTTTCTTGTTTGGTACGGATGGAGCAAAACTTGCACTTAAAGAAAATTTACTCCGCAAGTTCAATCTGCATACCATCATCCGTTTACCGGGCTCGATATTCTCCCCATATACCTCTATTGCAACCAACATTCTTTTCTTTAATAATGAAGAAGCAGAGGGCTGCGAAGAAGGATTCAAGACCAAAGAGACATGGTTCTATCGCTTGGATATGCCGGAAGACTACAAGCACTTCTCAAAGACCAAACCAATGAAGGTGGAGCATACCCTACCTATTCAGGAATGGTGGAAAGACAGGAAAGAAATTATCAGTGATGAAGTGGGAGAAAAGAGCCGTGTGTTCACTGCCCAACAGTTGATTGATTTGGATTGCAACTTCGACCAGTGCAAGTTCCCGAAAGAGGAAGAAGAAATACTCCCTCCGGCAGAACTGCTCAAACAGTATTTTGAGAAACGTGCTGCACTCGACCATGAAATAGACAAAACCCTTTCTGAGATTCAAAAAATTCTCGGCATAGACATAAAATCGTGTAACTGATAATAGTGAAGTGATATGAAAGATTTGACCATCTCAAACATAGAACGGCAGAATGTACTTAACAATCGTTTTGCGGTCAGTAAAGTACAAGAGCATCTTGATATAGAAGGAATGCTCTTTGAGGGAGAATACCGCTTTACAAAAAAAATGGTTGCCGACTTTTATCAAGTTGACACATCTACAATAGATCGTTACCTGCAATCAAATTCTGATGAATTGAAGCATAACGGATATATTTTATGTAAGGGTAAACAGTTGAAAGAGTTTAAGTTAGAATTTGCTCACCTTATTAATGAGGCGAGCAAAACAACACAACTTGGGCTGTTTAATTTCCGCTCTTTCTTGAATATGGGTATGCTACTTACAGAGAGTGAAAAAGCCAAGAAAGTCCGTAGCCTTATCTTGGATTTTGTGATTACTACCATCAATGAAAAGACAGGTGGAGGAACAAAATATATCAACCGCAGGGATGTGCATTACCTTCCTGCCGCAATAACAGAGGAAAACTATCGTAAAAATCTCACTTCTGCCATCAATCAATATGTGGACGGACATCCCACATACAAATATTCTCAAATTACAGATTTCATATACAAGGCTGTATTCAAGGAGAATGCTAAGGAATACCGGGAAGTGTTGAAGTTGGATTCCAAAGACAATGTTCGACACACGCTGTATTCAGAGGTTTTATTGGTTATTTCTTCTTTTGAAAACGGTGTGGGTGCAGCTATCAATGAACGATTCAAGGAAAACGGTGGCAGAAAACTTACCATTGACGAAGTGGAGCGTATTGTAAACGAACTTGCCGAACATCCCATGCAGAAACCTTATCTGAATGATGCCAGAACAAAAATGGCTTCAAGGGATTTCAGTTTCCGGGATGCGTATCATGGCAACATTGCAGACTATCTGCAAGCTGTTACTCCTGAAGAGTTTGAACGATTCATCGGTGACCAGTCTATTGATTTTGACCGTATCTTAGCGGACAATAAAGATGTACTGAAACGCTTAAAACAGGCAGAGGATGAGTAAGGAAATTATTTACATAGATTACGATGAATCCCTAAACATCTATGGCAAAATGATTGATGCCAGTGATGGTGGCTTTGAAGGAGTGCGTGATGAAGGCGGTATTCGTGCTACATTGGATTTTGTGCAAAACGATTTATACTATCCTACCTTTGCCAACAAACTGACCTATTTGATGTATAGATTTTGTTCCGGGCACTTCTTCAATGATGGGAACAAGCGTATTGCACTGACTTTGGGTGCATACTTCTTACACAAAAATAATTACTATTGGCACGCTTGTATCTGTATGCGTACATTGGAATCTATCATTTATCACGTGGCAGCATCGAACATCGACCAAGATTTGCTGCTACGCATCGTCAATAGCTTTTTGACCAGTAAAGATTATGACGAAGAACTGAAAATAGATATTGCCAATGCCATGAGCAAAGGTGAGTTAGGAATACAAGGCGAAGATTACGAATAAATGAATATAATTATGGCGAATGTACTTGAAATCATAAAAAATGAAATTACGCAAGATTATTATAAAAATAATTTTCCAAATGATGGTCAACGTTTCGTTGCGTGGTATATGCGGAATATACATCTTCTGGATCAAAGACAAGCTAAAGATGCCATCACAGACGGAGCCAATGATAAACAAATTGATGCCGTATATATTGATGAAGACGAGCAAAAAATATATATTGTACAAGGGAAATACTACCTTGGTGAATCTGTTGATGCAACTCCTGTGAGAGAAGTTATATCTGCTTGGAGCCAATTTAGTAACTTAGCTCAATTACAGGAAAATGCTAATTCTAAATTAAAGACTAAAATATCAGAAATAGCAACAGCATTAGAAGATGACTCTTACTGCGTATGTTTTGAATTAATAACAACATCTATCTTTACGGATGCGGCTATGGATGATATACATTCATTCCAAACCAAATTATCAGAGGAAGATGATGCTGAATTGAATTATAGTACACAATTCTCCGTAGTTGATAAACAAGGTTTGGAAGATGCTTATAGTTGTGTTATTGAACAAACGAATCCAACTTTAAACCATACTATCAAGCTTGAAGCTGGTAAATATATGACGACAGAATTAGGGGCGACAAGCGTAATAGTTGCAGCCATGCCTCTGAAAGAATGTATAAAACTCCCTGGCATTAAAGATGGGTCTTTGTTCCAGAAAAATGTACGACAGAGTTTAGGCATTAACAATACCGTAAATAAAAAGATCAAGAAAACCATAAACGATCCGAATAAATGTGGTGACTTCTTCTTTTTTCATAATGGAATCACTGCCATTTGTAATAAAATTGAAGAATGTGGCAATGGTGAGTTTAAACTTTATGGATTGAATGTTGTAAATGGATGTCAATCATTGAATACTATTTTAAGTTGTAGTGAGAATGTACGAAAGCGTGATGATGCTTATGTTCTATTCAGATTTTATGAAATTCCACAAAGAGACAGGGCTGATTCTATTAGCATTAACACAAATACGCAAAGTGCTGTAAAGGCAAGAGATTTACGCAGTAACAGTAAGCAGATATTAAAACTCAAAAAGGCATACGAAGCAAAATATTCTAATGGATTCTTTGCAACCAAAAGAGGTGAAATTATTCCAGCCGACAAGGACAAACAGTACTGCATAGAGTTATCATATTTAGGAAAGAATCTTACAGCTTGGTACATGCAAAGACCTAATTTATCTTATGGTGAAACTAAGATTTTTGACAAGTATTTCAATACATTGTTCAAGAACGACTATTTGCCTGAAGATGCTTATGCTCTATCGTTTTGGATGAGAAAAATAATGGATGCATGGACTCAGGAAAACCCATTAGGACTGGAAGAGGAACTACTAACAATGAAGGCTTATGCTCCATACCATCTTCTTTTTGCCATATCAATGGTTTTTGCTAAATGTAACAATCAAACAAATGTACCATCACCGAGTGAGTGCTTAAAAGTGGCTTCTGAAAACAATCTTGTTGACAGCATAATTAATATTGCGGCAAACTGTTTAAACAGTGCTATTTCGGCAGAAAAAAACAATTGCGAGCAGAATAATAAAAGTTTCATTCCTCAAAATTGGGTAAAAAACAAGAGTTGCAATGCAGGTATTATGTCTGCTATTCAGAATTATTTTTCTTTCCTCCCAACAATGAATAAGGAGATGGATTCCAAACTTAAAAATGGAGTAAAAATAGACTCAAAGTATTTCTCATATAGAGTACAAGCAGAGGATTAAAAAATGAACGGAAAGCAATTAAAAAACAGCATACTTCAGTGGGCGATACAGGGGAAACTTGTACCGCAAGATCCTAATGACGAACCGGCATCTGTACTTCTTGAACGTATCAGAGCCGAAAAAGCTAGACTGGTCAAGGAAAAGAAAATCAAGAAAGATAAAAACGAATCTATCATTTACCGTGGTGATGATAATTCCTATTATGAGAAGTTTCT